>CAMDYG010000038.1 GCA_945910225.1 uncultured Eubacterium sp.
GACTTGTATATAATATCAAAGTCATTATCTCTTGTCAACAACTTTTTCCAAAAAGTTTCAAAAAGTTTCAATTTTTTTATTTTATTAACATTGTTCTGGTAATAATCACTCTCAAAGCTGCCTTTTCTATTTATATACAACATTCTATTTCATTAAAACGTACTATAATACTTATATAGTTTCTTTTAGTAGGTAATATATCAGTCCATATGCATCCTTTATATATTAAATACATACGAAAATAATAATTAACACTTATTAAGTAGGTTGTCGATCGGCAAAAACAATTCTAACTTCACTTAACATAAGATAAATAAGAGAAAATAACCTACTAAAGTATGCTATTACAAAACATTAGTAGGTAACTTTCAATAATAATTTAATAATTTTACCTACTAAATATTAAATCCCATCTCATTTAGTAGGCAAATATCAAAATTAGCAGACAAGTATCAAAAATACATTATAGCATTCAATTATAATATTCAAATGTAGAACTTAACTCCTATCACTTGATAAATGCCACCTTTCCGCAGTTTTCATTCCAAGCATAAGCTTCATCACAAATCAAACAATGACAACTGGTTACTATCTGTCATATCACCAAGTATTCCAAGTTCTGAAAGTTTATCAATCGCTGACTGTCCTATCTTGGCACGCTGGCGTAAGTCATCCTTCGATAAGAATTCGCCATCTCTGGCTGCTATCTCTATCGATTCTCCTGCAACTTCACCAACCTTTGATATTACCTTGAATGATGGCATAATCTTTCCATCAATTATCTGGAAAGTTCTTGCCTTTGCCTTGTATATGTCAACCGGTGTGAATTCGTAGCCTCTTGCATGCATTTCCTGAACAATACGCATTACGCCAAGTTCATCTTCCTCTGTATTAGAGATTGTACCTTCTGCTTTCTTAGCTTTGTATTCAGCAATATAGTGTTCAAGCCTTACAGGGCTCATAGCCATTTTTTCATAGTCAAATGCTGTTGCTCTTATACTGAAATAAGCTGTGTAATATGCAAGTGGATAGAATACCTTACAGTACGCAACACGCCATGCCATCATAACATATGCTGCAGCATGTGCCTTAGGGAACATGTACTTGATTCGCTCACATGACCATATGTACCAGTCTGGTACGCCATGATCAATCATATCCTGCTTCCACTCCGGCCATTCTTTACATTTGCCGGATGCAACCTTACCCTTTCGGACCATTTCCATTATCTTAAATGATTCCTCTGAATCAAGTCCTTTCTGGATAAGATATATCATGATATCATCTCGCGTACATATCGCCGTTGAAATAGTAGCTTTTCCCTCTTTAATAAGAGTCTGCGCATTGCCAAGCCATACATCAGTACCATGCGCAAGTCCTGCGATACGGACAAGATCTGAGAAGTACTGCGGCTTGGTATCCATGAGCATCTGCATGGCAAAGTCAGTACCAAACTCCGGTATTCCAAGTGCTCCAAGCTTAGTTCCTCCTATATCCTCAGGCTTGATTCCAAGCGCAGATGTATTCTGGAACAACGACATAACCTCTTTAGAATCAAGCGGAATCTCAAGAGGATCAATTCCTGTAAGATCCTGTAACATTCGTATCATTGTAGGATCAAGATGTCCTAAGATATCCAGCTTTAACAGGTTGTGGTCAATACTATGGTAATCGAAATGTGTTGTTACTATAGATGTTGACATATCATTGGCAGGGTGCTGTACCGGAGTGAACGAATGAATCTCCTCTCCAATTGGAAGTACAACAATTCCACCAGGATGCTGTCCTGTAGTTCTTCTTATATCTATACAGCCTTCTGCTATTCGTTCTATCTCACATTTTCTCTTAACAATAGGAGGCTTGCCCTCAAGTGCATTCTTGGCCGACTTCTCCTCAAAATACTTCATAACGAAACCATATGCAGTCTTTTCTGCAACAGTACCAATAGTTCCGGCTTTGAAGGTCTGGCCTTTTCCGAAAATAACTTCCGTGTAGGCATGAGCCTTACTCTGGTATTCATTGGAGAAGTTAAGGTCGATATCAGGCTCTTTGTTTCCCTTGAAACCAAGGAAAGTCTCGAATGGGATATCGAAACCCATCTTATTAAGCTTTGCACCGCATTTTGGACATATCTTATCAGGCATATCGCAGCCTGCGCCTCCGGCAAATGCTTTGACCTCATCTGAGTAGAAGTCATTATAATAACATTTTGGGCACAGATAATGTGGGCTTAACGGATTAACCTCGGTTATACCAGCCATGGTTGCTGCTAATGAAGAACCAACCGAACCTCTTGAGCCAACCAGATAACCATCATCATTAGACTTCCATACAAGCTTCTGTGCAATTATGTACATAACGGAATATCCGTTAGAAATAATTGAATTAAGTTCTCTCTCCAGTCGCTCAGTTACTATCTGCGGAAGCTCTGGACCATATATTTCGTGGGCTTTTGTTTCACAGATTGTTCGCAGCATCTGGTCTGAGTTCTCAATGAATGGAGGGCATTTGTCCGGTCTTACAGGCTCAATCTCCTCACACATATCCATAATCTTATTAGTGTTGGTTACAACAACCTCATATGCCTTGTCGCTTCCGAGATAATCACACTCATGAAGCATTTCCTCAGTAGTATGAAGGTACAGCGGTGCCTGATTATCTGCATCATCAAAGCCTTTTCCAGCCATGATAATCCTTCGATACACCTCATCCTCTGGGTTTAAGAAATGCACATCACAGGTTGCTACAACAGGCTTGCCGAATTTCTCTCCAAGTTCCACGATTCTGCGGTTAAGATTGCGCAGATCCTCCTCGTTCTGGACATAGCAGTCCTCTTTCTCAATCATAAACCTGTTATTGCCAATCGGCTGAATCTCAAGATAATCGTAGAAATTAACTATTCGCGCTATTTCTGCTTCTGAACGTCCATTGACAAGACTTCTGAAAAGCTCTCCTGCCTCACATGCACTTCCTATAATAAGACCTTCCCTGTACTTATTGACCAGACTCTTAGGTATCTTAGGAAATCTGTTAAAATACTGCAAATGCGATGCCGAAACAAGTCTGTACAGATTAATTCGTCCCATCTCATTAGAAGCAAGAATTATACAGTGATACTGATGAAGCTTTTTGATGGCATTATCGTCCATCTTACCCTCTTCATTGAGCTTGTCAACATCAGGAATATCCCTGTCATATAGCATTTTAATCATCTTGACAAATATATCTGCAGTCGCAGCCGCATCATCAACCGCCCTGTGGTGGCTTTCAAGAACAACATTAAGATGTTTTGTAAGCGTATCAAGCTTATAATTATGAAGATTAGGCATAAGGAACTGTGCAAGAAGTACAGTATCTATGATAGTTGTCTCAACATTTATGCCCATCTTCTCTGCCTTATTAATTATAAAACTCGTATCAAATTCTGCATTATGCGCAACCAGCACAGCACCTTCACAGAATTCAAGGAACTTAGGAAGAATCTCTTCTATCTTGGGCGCATCCATAACCATCTGGTCATTAATATGCGTAAGTGTCTCTATTCTGAACGGAATAGGTATTTCAGGATTGACAAATGTAGAAAATCTGTCTACTATCTCTCCATTACATACCTTAACAGCACCAATCTCTATAATTCTGTCTACCTCCGCAGAAAATCCAGTTGTCTCAAGGTCAAACACAACATATGTATCATTGAAACTCTGTCCCTTCGGATTAGTAACTATCTGCTTAGTATCATCCACAAGATAAGCTTCAACTCCATATATAATCTTGAAGTCAAGCTTCTCGCCCTTCTTGGCATATGAGACTTTAAGGTCGCTCATAGTATGAAATGCGTCTGTAAATGCCTGCACAACACCATGGTCAGTTATAGCAATTGCCTTATGCCCCCATCTGATTGCCTGTTTGATAATATCAGAAACATAAGAAACACCATCCATATCACTCATCTTAGTATGGCAGTGCAGCTCAACTCTCTTATGGAGTGCAAGGTCATTACGCACCTGTCTTGTATCAGAACCTTTTCTTATTCCCCATACATTGGCAATAGATATCTCCTGATCATACTTGTCAAATGTAGCATTACCCTTGATTTTCAAGAAATTTCCTTTCTTGATAACCCCTGAAAGTTCCGGTACCTGCTCATTCTTTGCAAATACCTTTACTGTAATTGTATCTGTAAAATCTGTAACATTGAACATAATAATAGTTCTCTCGTTACGGATTTCACGCATTTCAACATTACGCACCATTCCTGAGATAATAACATCTCCAATTGCCGTATCTATCTGTTCTATTGGCGTAACATCCCCATCAAAGTCTCTTCCATATAAAACATCTTCGTTGGCAGGCTTTCTGCTGTAACTCTTAAGTTCCTCCCTGCCTCTGTTGTCACTGGCAAAAAATGCTGCTCTTGCTGCCTTCTGCTTAGCTGCCGTCTCAGCCTTCTTAGCCGCCTTCTGTTCAGCAGTAAGTTTCTTATCATCCCTGCCATCAGCGCTATCCTCTGATGACGCTGCAATTATATTATTCTCAATTTCTTTAACACGAAGGTTAATCTTGTATGCATTTTCTTTCTCATACTGACTTTCCTTCTTCTTCGCATACTGATATTCAACATCTATCTCAAAGCCAAATCTGTTTAAGAATATCTTCTTAAAATAATCTGTCAGTGTATCAGCATACTGATGTGCCAGAAAACTATCTTCAATTGTAAATACAAGTAAATCTTCCTTTTCAAATTCCCACTGGGAATTCTTTAAAAGATTATATTCAAGTGTCCAGTATTTCTCCAGCTCCGCTAAAATACTGTCGTAATAAATATCCATCACTGTCTGTGGTGTATATTGTGCAGACAATACATATCTGTCAATGATACGCACATCCATATTGGATATACGGAAAATCTGTTTCTTTAACGCATCTTCCACTTTGAATATTATCGGTTTTTCTATAACCCTGTCACTCTTTATATAAATACGTGCCAGAGAATTGGTCGATGTTTTTGAGACTTTAGTTACCTCTACATTCTCAAAATACACCGCCAGATCCTCTGGCAGCTTCAATGTCTTAAACACTTCAAAAAATTTGTACATATATATCACTCATTCCAATTATCAAGTTCATACCTGAGTGTATCAAGAAGTTCTTCCTCTGGAACTTTCTTAATAATCTCTCCATGTTTAATAAGTACTCCACAGCCATCTCCGCCTGCAATTCCAAGATCTGCGCCCTTAGCCTCACCTGGTCCATTAACCACGCAGCCCATTACAGCAAGTTTAAGATCAAGATCATAATCAGAAACCATTTTCTCAACCTTACCAGCCAGATCTATAAGATTAATTCTTGTCCTTCCACACGTTGGACATGAAACAACCTCTATTCCGCCCTTTCTTAAGCCAAGAGTTCTTAATATAAGTCTGGCAGCCTCTACCTCTCTTACCGGATCATCCGTAAGAGAAACTCTTATTGTGTTACCTATTCCCTGATTAAGTATAAGTCCAAGTCCTATTGACGACTTTATACTTCCTGAGAATATTGTTCCTGACTCGGTAATTCCCACATGAAGTGGATAATTAGTCTGTTTTGCAATAAGTTCATGCGCCTTTACACACATCATTACATCAGAAGATTTAATACTGATAACAAGATTATCATATCCAAGATCTTCAATTATCTTAACCTTGTCAAGAGCACTCTCAACAATTCCCTCTGCTGTAACTCCGCCATATTTTTCAATAAGCTCTTTCTCGAGTGAGCCACTGTTAACGCCCACGCGGATAGGTATATTTCTTTCCTTTGCGACATCAACAACAGCTTTAATCTTATCTGTGCCTCCAATATTACCTGGATTAATCCTTATCTTGTCCGCTCCATTTTCCATAGCCATTATAGCCATTTTGTAGTCAAAATGAATATCTGCAACAAGAGGTATCTCTATCTGTTTCTTAATTTCTTTAATTGCAAGCGCTGCTTCCTTAGTAGGGACTGTACATCTGATTATTTCACATCCAGCTTTTGTAAGTGCCTTAATCTGTGCAACTGTTGCATCAACATCTTCAGTATGTGTATTAGTCATCGACTGTATAAGTATTGGATTGCCTCCACCTATTACCCGATTTCCTATCTTAACAGCTTTAGTATTATCTCTGTACATAATCCCTACATCCTTTCTATATCAGAATAACGCCATTATATCTTTAAACAAAATAACAACCATTAATATAACAAGCAGTACCATACCAATAAAATTAACAACACCTTCGTGTTCTCTCTTAACCGGCTTGCCTCTTAAAGCTTCAATTATGAGAAATACAAGTCTTCCTCCATCAAGTGCCGGTATTGGCAGCAGATTCATAACGCCTAAGTTAGCACTTATAAGAGCAGCCAGATTCATAAGGTTAAGGAATACATAAAATCCGCCATCTGCTTTACTTTCCTCAACAATTTCGCTCATAGTGCTGACAGTTCCTACAGGTCCTAACAGTGAATCAAATCCTATCTTTCCTGTAAACAACCTGCCAAGGCTCTGAATTACTGTCTTAACACTGTATCCGACCTCATCTAACGAATACTTAAGAGTACCGATAGGAGAAACCTTTACTCTGTCTCCATACACTTCAAATCCCACATCATAGCTTTCAACCTCAACCATTTTAGGTTTAACTGTTATATCAACATCATTGCCATCTCTTGACACAGTAAATATAACATCATTGCCATCGCTTGAAGTTATAGCCTCTGTTATCTGTGAATTGTTCTCCATTCCAGTACCATTCACAGCCTTAATAACATCATTAGACTTAAGTCCCGCCGATTTAGCTGGCGAATCATCAGACACCGAACTTATCGTACAATTCTCAGATATCATTATTCCAACCTGATACTTCTGCTGTTTAATATGCTCAGGAGTAACAGTTGTTTCCATCTTTTTGCCATCTCTTTCAAACGTAATGTTAAGAGTCTTATCCGCATTGTAATATCTGTAAAAATAAAAATCCCTGTAAAATGTTACCTTGTGACCATTTACCTTAGTAATGACATCGCCTTCCTGAAGTCCTGCTTCTGTAGCAGGTGAATTATCATTTACAACATCTATGTCACATGGATCATATCCAAGGCTTCCAACAATAACTACTGCACATACGAAAGCAAGAAGAAAGTTAAATACCGGACCCGCTGCTATAACAGCAATTCTTGCCCAGACTGATTTGCTTGCAAATGATTTTTCCATATCATAACCACTCTCAATAGCAAGCTTTCTTTTCTTTTCTTCCTTTTGCTCCTGTGTCAGATTATCCTCATCATCTTCGTCCGACTGTGCTATATTCATCTCAAGATACTCGTCTCCAAGCATCATGCATGCTCCACCAAAAGGCAGTGCCTTAATGCAGTATTCCGTTTCGCCCTTTTTAAAATGTAATAATTTCGGGCCAAAACCAATTGAGAACTCAACTACAGTTATTCCATTAGCCTTAGCTATTATAAAATGTCCAAATTCATGGACAATAACTATTATACTTAGTACAAGAATCGCCAGAATCACATTAAGAACCAACTTCTACCACCTGCTTTCTATCATATCTGTTACTGTCTTCTGTGTAGAGAGAATCTCTTCTACTGTTGGATTCTTAATATAATCCACTTCATTCATGGCGTATTCTATAATATCCGGTATATCCAGATACTTTATCTTTCTGTCTAAAAATCTTGCTACAGCTACTTCATTAGCAGCATTAAGAGCTGTTGGAATATTACCTCCACGCGCTGCTGCCTCATAAGCAAGCTTAAGTCCCTTGAAAGTTTCCATATCAGGCTTTTCAAATGTAATCTTAGCCAGTTCATAGAAATCAAGTCTTTCTGTATTAAGTTCTCTTCTTTCCGGATAATAAAGTGCATACTGGATAGGCAGTCTCATGTCCGGACTTCCAAGCTGTGCCATTACAGCTCCATCCTTAAATTCCACCATTGAATGAATTATGCTCTGTGGCTGGACTATAACCTGTACCTTATCAGCAGGCACTCCAAACAGCCACTGTGCCTCCATTACCTCAAGTCCTTTATTAACCATTGTAGAAGAATCAATTGTTATCTTGCGTCCCATAGACCAGTTAGGATGTTTAAGTGCATCCTCTAACTGAACATTTTCAAGATCAGCTCTTTTCTTTCCTCTGAACGGACCTCCAGAAGCTGTAAGAAGAATTTTCTCAATCTCCCCGCGATTCTCTCCATTAAGGCACTGGAATATCGCTGAATGTTCGCTGTCTACAGGATATATATTAACATTACATTCCTTAGCAAGATTCATGATAATATGTCCGGCACACACAAGTGTCTCCTTATTAGCAAGTGCTATATCCTTATGTGCCTTAATTGCCTCAACTGTAGGTATAATTCCCATCATGCCTACAACTGCTGTAACAACAATCTGTGCGCTCCCAATTGTTGCCGCCTCAATAAGTCCTTCAGCGCCACTTACAATCTTGACATCCATATCTCCAATGAGCGTCTTTAACTCTGGTACAAGCTCCTCCTTACCTATGCATACAAGCTGTGGCTTGAACTCACGAACCTGCGCAGCAAGGTCAGCAACCCTTGTTCCAGCTGCAAGTGCAACTACATTAATATCAGCATTTCTCCTAATAACATCTAATGTCTGTGTTCCAATTGAACCAGTTGAACCAAGTATCGAAACGTTCTTCATTATCAACCTCCAAAGACTTTGTTAATAACCTCTATTGTCCAGTAAACAACCGGTGCTGTGAATATTGCACTGTCAAATCTGTCCATAATTCCACCATGTCCGGGTATTAACTTTCCGTAGTCTTTTACATCATGATTTCTCTTAATAGCAGATGCAGCCAGATCTCCAAATATAGACAGGAATGCACCTATAAAGCTTGCTATCGCAAATGTATATACAGGATGTACAAGCACATCTGACATCTTGGAACTTATTGCATATCCATAACCAAAGCCAAGCAGTGTAGCTCCAACAACTCCTCCTACTGCACCCTCGTAAGTCTTCTTAGGTGAAAGCTTAGGTGTCATCTTATGCTTTCCAAGGAATACTCCCGTAAAATATGCACAAGTATCATTTCCCCATGAGGAAACAAATATAAGCCATACAATATATATACCATCCTGTAACATTCTTACCTGATAAATATATGAAAGTGTTACCGCAACATATACAATGCTGAAAAATACCCACATTACATCCTCTGTCTTGTATTTCGGAAATGTAAATACATACACAGACATCATAAGTATACATGATGCAACAAGAAGTAATAAAATATATGCCGGATCATTAAGTAAAAGAATAAAATAGTACGTAACTGCTGCTATATACCCAATACATGCAAGTCCTGTTTTTTCAAGTTTTTTAACCTTTATAAGTTCATACATTCCAACAAGCGAAATAAAAAGACTGAATCCAAATGTAATCCAGCCTCCAAAATACAGGCATGTAAAAAGTATGACTATGAGCACTGCTCCACTTAGTATTCTTGTACGCATAATCTACTTACTCCTCCTTAACTCCACCGAATCTTCTCTCTGTTTTATTATATTTTTCAAATGCCTTTATAAGTTCCTCTCTGTCAAAATCAGGCCAGTAAACATCTGTAAAATAAAACTCTGTATAAGCAAGCTGCCAGCAAAGATAATTAGACAGCCTCTGTTCACCACTTGTTCTTATCAGCAGATCAGGATCCGGTAACTCCCATGTATCAAGATTGCTGCTTATAGTATCCTCATTAATATCTTCAGGCTTAAGACTTCCTTGCGATACCTTATCTGCAATCTTTCTTACCGCTCTTGTTATTTCATCTCTTCCACCATAATTAATTGCGATAGTGAAATTCAATCCCGTATTATTCTTAGTCTTCTCTTCCAGATTATTAATACTGTCTATGATATCCTGGCTCAGCTCTTCTTTTCTTCCTATAACCCTGCATCGTACATTATTCTTCATAGATTTTTTGACGCAGTCCTTAAGATAAGTTCTCAATATTCCCATAAGAGTACTTACTTCTTCCGTAGAACGCTTCCAGTTTTCTGTTGAAAATGCATATACTGTAAAATATTTCACACCAAGCTCGTCTACAACATACAACATATCCTCAACAACTCTGCTTCCCTGAACATGTCCCATTGTTCTTGGAAGATGTCTCTTTTTTGCCCATCTGCCATTGCCATCAAGAATAACAGCAACATGTCCCGGTATTTTCAAGCCAAGACTTTCATTAAATGTATCCATAAATATGATTCCTCTCACTATCTGCTTCATTACAAAAAGGCTGTTGTAAAATATCCAACAGCCTTATCTTTTCTTAAACTGTAAGTATCTCTTTAGTCTTATCATCTATAGCACTATCAATCATAGCAATGTACTTATCAGTAATCTTCTGAATCTCATCCTCTGAATTCTTAGCTTCATCATCAGAGATATCTCCTGCCTTATTCTCTTTCTTGATTGCATCATTAGCATCTCTTCTGATGTTACGGATTGCAACCTTGGCATTATCTCCCTTTTTCTTAATATCCTTAGCAAGTTCTTTTCTTCTGTCTTCTGTTAATTCCGGAAATACAAGCCTGATAGTCTTTCCATCATTATTAGGTGTAAGACCTAAATCCGAAACAAGAATTGCCTTTTCAATATCTTTAATAAGACTTGCTTCCCAAGGCTGAATCTGGATCATTCTTGCTTCAGGTACAGAAACATTAGCAACCTGCTGGATTGGTGTTGGTGTTCCATAATAATCAACTCTTAATCTGTCAAGAATATGTGGATTAGCTCTTCCAGCTCTTATTGTTGTATATTCATCCTTAAGACTATCTACAGACTTCTGCATTCTTGCTTCAATATCTTTAATATTTTCCATAAAATCCTCCATCACTATATATTAATATACTAGTCAACAGTAACAACTGTTCCATTAAACTTTCCTGACAACGCATTAACTATGCTATTCTCTTCTTCAAGTCCAAATACCATAAGTGGCATTTTATTTTCCATACACATTACAGATGCTGTCATATCAATAACACCAAGCTTCTTCTCTACAACTTCATTGATTGAAATAGTATCATACTTCTTAGCAGCTGGATTAAGCTTTGGATCACTGTCATATATTCCATCAATTGCCTTAGCAAGAAGAATAGCATCTGCATCAAGCTCAATGGCTCTTAACACAATTCCTGTATCTGTTGAGAAATATGGATGTCCTGTTCCACCTGCAAAGAAAACAACCATTCCCTTTTCAAAATACTTGTTGGCTCTGTCCTTAGAAAAAAGCTTAGTCATGCTTCCACACTCAAAAGGAGTAAGGATATTAGTCTTAATCCCCTGTGAGCGGAATATTTCTGACACATATATGCAGTTCATGATTGTAGCAAGCATTCCTATCTGGTCAGCCTTAGTTCTGTCTATATTATCATTAGAACGGCCTCTCCAGTAATTACCGCCACCGATAACTACTCCTACATCTGTTCCTTTTTCAACTATTGTCTTAACCTGACTGGCAATATTCTCAATAAGTTCATCATTATATCCACCCTGCTTCTTAGCAAGAGCTTCTCCACTAAGCTTAAGTATTACTCTTTTAATGTTATCCATACGTGCCTCCAGTTATTTATTCTTCTTCTTGCCCTTAATATTAAATATGTTATCCATATTAACTTCTGCATAACACTGTGAGCATCTTCCATCAATTGTTGCTCCATTATTAATCTGTACTGACTTTGACTTAATATCACCAACAATAACAGCTGAAGAATCAACTATAACAGGACCATGCACATCAATATCGCCTTTTACTGCACCTGCAATAACAGCTGAAGTTGCAACAATATTTCCTACAATAACTGTTCCCTGTCCTATCTTTACTGAGCCCTTAGCTTCAATATCGCCATCAATCTGTGCATTATTGGCAAACACTTCATTAGCCTTGGAATTTCCCACTATAGAGCCACTTACTGTAAGCTTGCCTCTGCATGATACATTACCTTCAACCGAACCAAATAAATCAATTGAACCAACAGAATCAAGATCACCACTTATTGATAATCCTTCTGTTATTACAGCTGTCTCATCTGCAATCTCATCATCAGTCTGGACAGCATCCTGACTTACTTCTTCTGTCTTTTCTACTGCTTCTTCTGATGGCTGTTCTTCTTTCTTATCATCATTAAGTTCTGCACTTATCTTGTCACTAATTGTATCTGAAGATGTGTCATTAGCTTCTTTCTTAAAGTCTTCTGCAATCTTTGCAAGTTCTGGATCATCAAGCGTATTTACCATTACATCCTCATCTGAATCATCAACTGCATTTTCCAATTCTTCATCAGAAAGACTATTAACTGCCTCAGACAAATCATCTTTAAAATCTTTGAAAAATCCCATTAGAATATCCTCCATATATAATACTGTAGTTCGCATACTTTCACAGTTTGAAAAGATTATATCATACACAAGACAAATTTAGAAGAGTTATGACAAATTTTTCATTAATAAAAACCCGTGAACTGTATATTCTACAATCCACGGGAATTAATTCTATATTATATATAATTATATAACAATAATTACTTTAACTGAGCTGCAACTTCTGCTGCAAAGTCTTCGTTCTTCTTCTCAAGACCTTCGCCTGTCTCAAAACGAACATATCCCTTAACAGTGAAATCTCCATTAGCCTTAGCAACCTCTGCAAGATACTTGCCAACTGACTGCTTACCATCCTCAGCCTTAACATATGTCTGATCCATAAGGCAGATTTCCTTAAGCTGCTTAGATACACGACCTTCTACTAATCCGTTAAAGATTTTATCAGCAACGATATTAGCCTCATCAGCTAATGCAAGTTCAGCTAACTGTGCAGCTGCTTCCTTTGAAAGGAAGTTGAATAAATACTGCATATTGCTCTTATGTTCTTCATATGTTGCGATATCTTCATCGCTCCATACCTTATCATTGATTGCCTTATCAATTAACTTGTTTAAGATTGGCTTTGGAAGAGATGCTGGATCATTTAATGCACTCTTCTCTGTGATTTCTCTTAACTTAGCAAGTTCATCTGCTGACATATCCTCTCTGCGGAGATACTGAGGGTTCATAGCTGCGATCTGCATTGCGATATTAGTAAGAGCTTCCTTGATTGCATCGTTAGAAGCGCCATCTGCTGCAACAAGAACACCAATTCTTCCGCCACCATGAATATATGAAGCTACGCAGTCACCTGTAATCTTCTGGAATCTTCTAAGAGAAAGCTTCTCGCCAATTGTAAGAGTCTTCTCTTCAAGTTCTGACTGCATGCCAAGGATAGCGCATACATCTTCTCCATCTCCAGCCTTATCAACTGAAGCCTTAAGTGCCTTATCTGCAACTGCCTGAACAAATTCCTGGAATGTAGCATTCTTAGCTACGAAATCTGTCTCTGAGTTAACTTCTACTACAACTGCTGTATTGCCTTCAGATGCAACTCTTGTAATACCTTCTGCGGCAATTCTTCCTGCCTTCTTCTCAACCTTAGCTGCTCCGCTCTTTCTAAGAACATCAACAGCTGCTTCCATATCACCATTTGTCTCTGTAAGAGCCTTCTTGCATTCCATCATACCTGCGCCAGTAGACTCTCTAAGTTCCTTAACCATTGCTGCTGTAACTGCTGCCATTATAATATCCTCCAATAAAAATAATTTTAAAAAATGCTTCAACCTGATAATATGTCAGGCTGAAGCATACATAAACTTAAGTCGATACTTAAATATTAAGCTTCCTCAGCTACATCTTCCTCTACAGCTGGAGCTACTTCTTCACCCTGATTAGCTTCGATAACTGCATCTGCCATCTTAGCAACGATTAACTTAACAGCTCTGATAGCATCATCATTACCAGGGATTACATAATCTAATTCATCTGGATCACAGTTAGTATCTGCGATACCGATTAACTTGATACCAAGTGCATGTGCTTCCTGAACACAGATTCTTTCCTTCTTAGGATCAACGATGAAGATTGCATCTGGGAGCTTCTTCATTTCCTTAATACCACCAAGGTTCTTCTGAAGCTTCTCAAGTTCCTTCTTAAGGTTGATAACTTCCTTCTTAGGAAGAACATCAAATGTTCCATCTTCCTGCATTGTCTCGATTTCCTTAAGTCTTGTAATTCTGCTCTGGATTGTCTTGAAGTTAGTAAGCATTCCGCCTAACCATCTCTCATTAACATAGAACATTCCACAACGCTCTGCTTCTGTAGCGATAGCGTCCTGAGCCTGCTTCTTAGTACCTACGAAAAGGATTGTACCACCATCAGCAGCGATATCAGAGATTGCCTTGTAAGCCTCATCAACCTTACCTACAGACTTCTGTAAATCAATAATATGGATACCATTTCTCTCTGTGTAGATGTACTCAGCCATCTTAGGGTTCCATCTTCTTGTCTGATGTCCGAAATGAACACCTGCCTCGAGTAACTGCTTCATTGAAATTACGCTCATTTTAATACCTCCATTGGTTAATTTAATCTTTTGCAAGCTTCATCTTCCACGACCACCGGCGCGTAAACCGGCACCAGCCGTAAAATCCACCTGCATGTTTTTTCACACAAAGTGCATTATATCAACACACAGTCAATAATGCAAGCATTTTTTTATTTTGACTGTGTAATTGTTTTTGCAATAGTTTCATAAGAATCTCCTGCCTTAAGATGATATGTTCCGTCTTTCATCTTTCTGTCATATCCAGATGTATACATGTATGTATAAAATTCTGTCTTATCCGATATTATGCCGGCATCAAACAATATATCTGCAGCCTGTGCAGCTGTATACACTCCGCTGAATACAATCTCTGTTCCTTCATCTCCATTACCAGATGTTATACTTACTACTGGTCTTGTGGTTGTACTTTCTTCGCTTTGTTTTTCAGTTGCAGTAACAGTTTCTTTAGCAGTCTCTTTTTCTGTTTCCTTTTCTGTTTCTTTAACATCCGTCTGGGATTCTGTCTGTTCCTCAGAAGATGTATTTTCTTCCGTTGATGCATCAGTTGTGTATGCTATAACTGATCCAGACTGCTCGGTTTCTTTATTACCCGAAACTGCTGCGTAATCATTATTATTCTTCTGAATCCTGCCTGCAATCATAAGAACAATAACAGCAACTATAAGTCCGGCACCAAAGCCTCTCATATAATATCTGAATTTCATTTTTAATTACCACCCTTATAAAGATCAATAACAAGCTTAACCTCTCCTACACCGAGATTTAACTGTTTTGCAATATCCTTAACTGCCATGCCGTTATCATTAAGAAGTAATATTTTCTCATTATTAGTCATGCCTGGTTCCAACTGAAGCGCCAGGTTTTCTTTACTCTTCGACGCATCTGATGATGTTTTCTTTCTTGATGTAGTTTTTCCTGCTGTACTCTTTCCAGTGCTATTCTTTCCTTCATTATTCTTTGTTGATGAATTCTTTGCAGCCGTACTCTTAGCAGATGTTTTCTTTACAGGTGCTTTTACATCCGTATCATTCTCCTGTTTCTTGTTAACCTTCTCGTCCTCTTCCTCTTTATTGGTATCTTTACTGTTTTCCATAACTTTATTAGCAAGATTATCAGCCTGTGAATTTCTTCCCACACTGCCATCTTTAGTTCCGGCTTTTTCATTACTTTTCTTTACGAGAGCAACTAGTCTTTCCTTGGCAATGTCCTTTGTATCCTTATCTGACTTGTCAGCCTTTTCATAAGCTGGTTCGCCACCATCATCCGTTCTGTCTGGTTCATTTACTACTGCATCATCTGCAGCTGTTACAACCTCGGCGTGAATCTTTTCAACCTGTCTTTTTGTATTATTGACATCCTTTACTGTTGTCTTGATTTCTTTAGCTTTCTCGTTAAGCATATCATAAAGAAAAACTGTTTCATTATGATTTCTGTTAATCTCTCCAAGAACACTTTCAGCATAATCATTCATCTCAAGGATCTTGGTATTGGAAATCTTATCAAGAGATGCCTCTGTCTTCTCAGTAATACCACCTATCTGTTCATCTATAATCTTTTCTATCTGCTGTTTAATTCTGTTTTCCTGCTCCTGTGTCAATTCTGTAGAAATGTTATTGGACTCCTTATCATCTGATCCAATATCCATCACAAGACTAACGATTACACATATAATTCCTGCCACAATAAGAACAATCTCTATAGCTGCCATTACTTCCTCCATAAACTCTCTGTTATATCTTTACATCAAAATCAAGTGACCCCTGTCCCTTTATTACAACTTTTCCATCCAGATTAGCTCTGCGTTCTTTTTCTTTATTATTCTCATACTGATTACTGCTTTTGTCTTTCGCATCATAATGTCCGCCATTATTATCAGCATTATCTTTCTTATTAACCTGAGAAGACCTGTTCTCAATATTCTTCTGAATCTGCTGGTTAATTGCCTGCTGTTCAGTCACCGGATGTGAATCCATATTATGCTGTTCTTTAGCAACTGTATTCTGCTGCTGTATCATCGCAAAATCTATCGGTTTAACCATCATATTTTATCACCCCGTCTCTGACTGCTATGCATTTACAATGCTGTGCACTTAATATCTGCGCCTTCTTTTATAAACTGACAATAATCATACTTTTTCTTTATAAATAAGCACTGGTCTCCAAACACAAGCTTAACCCCCACATATGCTGCATCATACACTTTAATGCAGGCATTCTTTTCTTCTCCAAGCTGTGCACGAATTTCTTCAAGCTCCTTCTTTTCCTTGTTAATCTCCTGTTCAAGCAATATAAGATTTCTCATGGTTCTTGTCTGAAGCTCATGCTTTTCCTCATCAAGACTTCCTTCAATCTCCTGTTTTTTCCTTAAAGCTGAAAGGAGCTGGTTAAGCTGTATCTTATTATCTCCAAGCTTTCCAAGACTGTTTTTCAATTCATCAACTTTTCTTTTGGCTGCAGGATCCACTCCAACTCCCACAGTTGTATTGGTTCCCATCAAATTACCTATAGACTTGGCTTCAATCTTAAATATAGATTTCACTTCTCCACCTATAATAAGACCATTTCTTCCCGATGCTGTAATCGTTCCCTTGGCAGTAACCTTGCTATGTAATATTGAATCTGCTTCTATATTGCCTCCTGCATATACACTTTCTGCACTCTCTATGAACTTGGATACAATATTCCCCCCTGCCTGGATAACAGCCTTATTCATTCCCTGAATACCTCTGTTAAATGTAATAGAACCGCCTGCTATTACAGTCGCGCCTTCAACGATTCCATTTACAGAAATATCCCCTGATGCTTTCACTGTAAATCCTGCCAGAATGTTACCTGTTATATTAACATCTCCATCGTAGTCGATATCTCCCGTAGAATTATCAACATCAACTAATTCAAGAACATTCGATACATACACCTTGTCATTATCAAGTATGACATGTCCGCTTATCTGTGAAATCAGATTTAATCCATCTTCAGATATTGTAAGATTCCTTCCATGTCTGAATATAACTTTTTTCACTTTCTTAGGAAGTACTCTTCTTCCAAGTACATCAACGCCATCATCTCCATGGTCTTCCTTATGAAGTACCGCAACAACATCTCCGACTGAGACATGATTAATATTCTCTAATGTATGGAAATCCACAGTTCCATCATCATTCATCTTCGGACGTGGCTTCAGATTAACATTGAACTTATATTCAACATATCCATCCTGTCCGTCTCTTGGCAGCTTTCCCGTGGCAACACGATAGCCTCTTCCATAATTACGATTTCCAATAAATTCCTGTATTACATTCTTATCTACACCTGTCTTAATTCCATGGTACTCAAGATCTTTTTCAATTTCAGCTTCCGTAAGCATATCTGCCCCAATAAATGGCGGATAAAACACTGCTTCTACGCTCATGCAGTCCGCACTTATTCTATAGTCCCCGAACTCTGCATACGGATGCACCTTCTCATCCGAAACTTTAATCTCTGTAACCGCTGTTCTGCCTTTTTTTACAGCTTCATTAACCTTGACAATATCACATGATATTTTCTTAACATCTATGTAATACATTATATCTTCTATATTAACATTTCCTTCACCTGACTGTGACGGAAAAACTATCAAATACAATCCGTCTTCTCTGGAGTCAAATTGAAAATATCCATTTCTGCACTCGTTAATCATGCGTCATTTTCCCTTTCTTATGATTTTCATTACAAATATCATGTAGTTATAATGAAAAAACATAATCACCCAATATTTTTTTCATTTTATTCAACGCCTTCGTATGAAGCTGAGATACTCTCGATTCTGATACTTCCAGTGTAAGGCTGATTTCTTTCAACGTCATTTCTTCATAATAGTATAACACAACCACGCTTCTCTCTTTTTCTGTAAGCGAATCTATTGCTTTTACCATCATCTTTTTCAGTTCTTCTTTTTCTACTGCATCCTCCGGCTGGTCAAAATGTGAGTTTCCAACAGATTCCATCTTGACTTCACTTCCCGCTTCTGTATATTCATCAAGTGAAATAAGATTAGATGCTTTCATCTTTCCCTGCCAGTCTGATAATTCATCAACCGAAATCCCCAATTCAGCTGCCAGCTCATCATCACTTGCTATATGGCCTGTCTGGCTTTCAATCTTAGCCATGGCAGCTTCTATTTTCTTCTGCTTCTGCCTGAGTGATCTTGGTATCCAGTCCATTTTCCTGATCTGATCCAGAATTGCACCTCTTATTCTCAGACTGGCATATGTCTCAAACTTAACATTCTTGCCATAATCGAACTTATCAATAGCGTCTATAAGTCCAAATATTCCATATCCTACCAGATCATCATATTCAACATTATATCCCAGATACATATTCAATCGTCCAGCAACCAGCTTAACAAGCTGTGCATATTCAACAATCAGCTCATCACGATATTCATTGCTCCGAGTAGATATGTAATTCTTCCACAGTTTATCTCTGCCCGCCTCATCCATGGTCAGTGCCCCCAAACTAATAAAATATGCTTCAATAATAACATAAAGCTATAACTTATGCCATAGTAATCATTCTAATTTAATTATCCCGTATTGTTTCCCCATCATTATCAGCATTATTCTCATTTTGCATATCGCCATCTTCCGAATCATGGGATTTTTTATCTTCTTTGTCATTCTTTTTTTGCACAACTTTATTAAGTGCAAATCTTATTAATACACCACCCACATAAAAAGCCAGCATTGTACTAACTAAAACCCACATAAAATTAACCAGTGAGTATCTATGTATTATCATAATCACACTGGTTATAAATCCAGCCAGCAATGTAATTATTGCTGGCACATTTCTAAACTTATTCATATAGCCTCCTACCATTGGACTAATAAATTTCCCTATATGACCTTCTGTGGTTTGCCTACTGCTTTAATAACATAATCTCCTGTTTCGGAATAAAACTCTACTGTTCTACCAAAATTCTGTCCACAGTCCTCTGATAAAAGTCTTATATGTAAACTCTTCAATTTTTCTTTTACGGCTATGGAGTTACGTTCTCCAACGCGCAGAGAATCATTATTGCTTTTATTAGCAAACATCTGTGCTCCTCCAGCAATCTTAGCAACAAGCCTGTTTTCATTTGCTCCAAGCAGACGCATCTGATGTATAAGTTCGTCAATACCCGTATCTGCAAACTTCGCAATATTGCTGTTATTCCTGAACTGGGTACTGTCTGGTAACATACAGTGAAGCAGTCCGCTCACTTTAGTTACCGGATCATATAACGCAACTCCGACGCACGAACCCAGTCCAAGGGTGGTAAGAGCATCTGGGCATTTACATACTTTTAAATCAGCCATGCCAACCTTTATCATATTTCCCATATCCATATAAACTCTTTCAATAAAACTAATTATTACACACCCAGTGAATCTAACAAAATGTCATATGATTCCAGCTCAGGAATCATAAGGAAATATCCATTAACAAAATCCATCTCTCCAAACTGTGACTGGATAAGCAATAACTTGTCGCCATACTTTCCAAATTCTGAAGCAGGAACGCTTAATAATGCTCCAATCATATCTATTGTCATCTCTGGAACAGTAGATATCATCTTAAGATTAGTGAGCTTGGAAATAGCTGTGAGATATGAACCCGAAACAATATTTCCTATTTCATTAAGGGCTGACATCTCCATTTCTGAAAATTCCGCTCCGGCTTCAACTCCGTTCTCCATATCCTGCATCATCAGTGTATTAACCAGATGATGTGCTGATTTAGTATCAAACAGGAACATCATCATTCCATGTACATCTCCTTCAAATCCAAGAAGTATACCAACTACAGTCTGGTCTTCATCACCCATTATCTCTGATATCTGATTAAATGGTATAAGTGCAACCTTCGGAACTGACATATCCATTTTCTGGTTAAGCATCTGTGACAATGCTGTTGTCGCATTACCTGCACCTATATTTCCTATTTCTCTTAATACATCATACTGAATATCATTAAGTTCGTTCAAATCTATTCTAGACATACCTTCTCCTCTTACGCTAATTATTTTCTACAATAAGACTTACAATATCAAGAAGTGATATAAGTTCCCCATCTTTCTTTCCAATTGCATTAATATAGTTAGCGGCTGCATCATCACTTGATGATCTGCTTACACGTTCAATATCATCATTCTCAAGTGTAACAACTTCCTTAACCTGATCTACAATAACACCAATTGATGCACCCTCAACCTTAACAATTATAAATCTTGTCTTATCCGTAAGTTCATCTGGTTCAAGTCCAAGTTTAAGTCTCATACTCATAATAGGACATATCTCGCCTCTTATGTTAATTACGCCCTTATAGTATGGCTGTGTTTTAGGAACTCTTGTAATATTCTGGCTTCTTACAATATTGTCGATATATTTGATATCAATACCATACTGCTCATTTCCTATCTTAACAACAATATACTGTACAGAAGTTGTTGATTCTGCATTCTTATCTTCTATTGTATTAATATTCTCCATTATCTTATCCTCCTCTATACAAGTGTATTAGCATCAATAATAAGAGCTACTGAACCATCGCCAAGAATTGTTGCTCCGCTTATCATTCTGTTAATATTAATGTACTTACCGAGTGACTTGATAACAATCTCCATCTGTCCGATAAGATTATCAACAACAAGACCAGCAAGCTTATCACCTTTTCTTACAATAACTATTACAATGTTATCTGAATCCTCTGGTTCTCCAGGAACATCAAGAAGTTCCCTGAGTCTTATAAGTGGAATTACATTACCTCTTAAGTTAATAACTTCCTTGGCATGAACGTACTTAATCTCGCTGAGAGGTACATCTTCAATAGTTTCAATTGATCCGAGAGCTATAGCATACTTTTCTTCTCCAACCTTAACCATAAGTGCCTGAATAATAGCAAGTGTAAGTGGAAGTCTGATACTGAATGTACTTCCTTCTCCATATGTAGTCTTAACCTCAACATCTCCACCAAGTGCCTCAATCTTAGACTTAACAACATCAAGTCCGACACCTCTTCCTGATACATCTGTAACTTTATCAGATGTTGAAAAACTTGGCTTAAACAGAAGATCAATTGCCTCTTTCTCTGTAAGTGCATCAGCCTGCTCCTGAGTAAGACTTCCCTTCTCAACAGCCTTCTGCTTAACCTTCTCTACATCAATACCATTACCATCATCTCTTACCTCGATAACAACATTGTTACCTTCCTGATAAGCATCAAGCCAGATAGAACCCACCTCAGGCTTGCCTCTTTCAGCTCTTACTTCTGCACTTTCAAGACCATGATCAGCAGAATTTCTAAGAAGATGCATGATAGGATCTCCAATTTCATCAATAACAGTTCTGTCAAGCTCTGTCTCCTCACCTGACATATAAAGTTCCATTTTCTTGCCAAGCTTCTTATTAAGATCTCTTATCATTCTAGGATACTTGGCAAAAACGCTCTCAATAGGCATCATTCTGACCTTCATGACAGATTCATGAAGATTAGTTGTAACTCTTTCAAGATATTCAATCTGTTCACCAAACTTCTGATTGACAGATGTTGTTCCATCCTCAGAAATACTGGCAGATACAAGTCCATTCTTTGCAATAATAAGCTCACTTACAAGATTCATAAGAACATCAAGCTTTTCAATATCAACACGTACTGTATGACTGACTGTCTTAGTAGACTTATTATTAGCAGCCGGAGCCTGTTTCTTTGTAGCTGGTGCCGGCTTAGTCTCTGGTTCAGTGCTCTTTTCTTCCTGCTTTGTTTCTTCCTTTGGCTCTTCTTTTTCTTCCTCTTCCTCTGCAAAAGGAACTGTAATAGCCTCACCTGAAGCATCCTTTATCTCTGAAACATTCTTAATAATTCCAACAATGGAATCATAGCTTTCCTCTGTTACAACTACAATGCTGAAATCAAGTTCAAACTTCTCATCTTCAATATCCTGTGCTGAAGGTTCTGACTTAATAATATCACAATGTCCTTCAAGATTCTTAAATACAAGAAATGCTCTTGCAGCCTTAAGGATACAGTTCTCATCAACACTGACCTTAATAATAAATACATTCATCTTCTTTTCAAGTGCTTCATTGACAGCGTTCTTTTCAAAATCAGCAAATGTAAGATTATTATATTTGGCATATCCACCTGATGCAGCTTCTGCATTATCTCCAGATGCAGCCTGTTCCTGCTTTGGTGCCTCATCCTTCTTAGGTTCATCTGGGAGTGCTCCCTTATCTTCATTGTTGACAATAAATGAATTAAGAGCTTTGATTATAGGTTCATTATCATCAGTTCCCTCATCAGATGTCTCCTGAATATTATTAACATACTGTTCAAGTGCATCAAGACACTGGAATAATACATCAACCATTCTTGAATCAACTTTAATATTGCCATTACGGACCTCAGAAAATACATTTTCCATATCATGAGTAAGATTCTGCATTCTCTTATATCCCATTGTACCAGCCATACCTTTAAGGGAATGTGCTGCTCTGAAAATCTCATTAATAGTGTCACTGTTATCAGGTTCCTTTTCAAGAATCATAATACCATCACTAAGATTCTGTAAATGTTCATTTGATTCATCAATAAATATCTCTAAATACTGGCTTACATC
>CAMDYG010000039.1 GCA_945910225.1 uncultured Eubacterium sp.
TAGATGTTCTCTTATAATTGCCATTCTCTCCGACAAAAGGTCTTGCAATAACTCTTGCAACAGCATTTTCACCAGTCAGAATATGTCTTGCCGTTTCACACATTTCATAAAGCTTTTCAACCGGTACAACATTCTCATGACAGGCAATCTGAAAAACAGAATCTCCTGACGTATATACTATTGGTTTTCCTGTTGCAACATGTTCATCACCAAGTTCAGCAATTATCTGTGTTCCTGAAGCCGGCCTATTACACAATATTCCTGGCACTCCGGTCTTTGCAATGAATTCATCTATGATATTTTGAGGAAATCCATCAGGATATACTGGAAACGGAACTGGAGAATATATTCCTGCCATCTCCCAATGTCCTATTGTCGTATCTTTACCAGCAGACATCTCTGATAATTTTCCATAGCATCCAATTGGAGAACTACATTTTTCAAGGTTATGAGCACCTTCAATATCGCCTATTCCCAGCTTAACCATATTAGGGATATTAAGTCCTCCGTTAGCTTTGGCAGTGTGACCCAGCGTATCTGCGCCTTCATCTCCAAACTTCTTTGCATCTTTCGCTTCTCCTATTCCAACACTGTCCAAAACAATCCATATTATTCTATCAATTCCCATAACACGCCTCCTGACAATCTTTAATATATTGTACCACAATCAACACTTTCTGTATTATTATTTTGCATTTTTGAAAACAAATGTTATAATCACATAGATATTTATTATTTTATGTAAATGTAATTATCCAGTATACATTTTTAAGGAGAAAATTATATGAGTTTCGAGTTCGTAACAAAACTTCCTACACCTACTGAAATTAAAGAAAAGTACCCTGTACCGGAAGATATAAAGGCATTGAAAGCTAAGAGAGATGCTGAGATTGCTGATGTTATCACTGGCAAATCTGACAAGCTTTTAGTTATTATCGGACCTTGTTCAGCAGATAACGAAGCTGCTGTTCTTGATTATACTTCAAGACTTGTCAAGGTTCAGGAAAAGATTAAGGATAAAGTTATTATTATTCCAAGAGTATATACCAACAAACCAAGAACAACCGGCGTTGGTTACAAAGGAATGCTTCACCAGCCTGACCCTGAAAAAAAGCCTGACCTTCTGGCTGGTCTTGTTGCAATCAGAAAGATGCACATAGACGTAATGAAAGAAACAGAACTTACTCCTGCAGATGAAATGCTATATCCAGAAAATTACTGGTATCTTTCAGATGTTCTTTCTTATGTTGCAGTTGGTGCACGTTCTGTTGAGAATCAGCAGCACAGACTTGTCTGCTCTGGAATTGATGTACCAGCAGGTATGAAGAATCCTACAAGTGGAGATTTTTCAGTCATGTTAAATTCTGTAGTTGCTGCACAGTCTAAACAGACATTTATATACAGGAACTGGGAAGTTAACACACCTGGAAATCCTCTTACCCATACAATATTAAGAGGAGCTGTTAATAAGCACGGACAGACAATACCTAATTATCATTATGAGGATTTGATCAGACTCTACAACATGTACGCCGCAAGAGACCTGGAAAATCCTGCAGTTATCGTTGATGCCAACCATAGTAATTCTGGCAAACAGTATCTTGAACAGATCCGTATTGTTAAAGAGGTTCTTCACAGCTGCCACCACTCTGCTGATGTAAAAAGTCTTGTTAAGGGTGTTATGATTGAAAGCTACATAGAACCAGGCAACCAGAAAGTTGGAGATGGTATTTATGGCAAATCTATCACTGATGCCTGTCTTGGCTGGGATCAGTCTGAAAAACTTTTATATGATATTGCAGAACTTGTTTAAAAAGCTCTTCATTATATCAGGATTAACATAGCTTTCAGTAAATGTACCAATTAATGTAAGCAATAAAGACATACCAACTACTATGACCGTTCTTCTTGTTGTGTCAATTCCGTTTAAAAAGTAATGACACATAAGCAGGGCGGTCATTATATATAGTATGTAATGCGGAAAAAGCCATACAAGCACCATAAGTATTCCCTTTGCCCCATTATATGTAATTGCTTTTGTAACACATAGTCCGATGCTGAATCCATTAAACAGGCATAACCAATACGCATACAATTTTTTTAATGGTGTAAGCATAAATATCATAAGAACAGTAAGTCTCTTCAGTCTGTATGACAATATTTCCTGCCAGAGTCTGGAGCTTAAAACATCATTGCTTACATAAGATACAATATATTCTTTAGAAAATACATCTCCATATTTCCACATTTTCACAAAGCATGTCCCAAGAATCACTCCCATTATACCCCAGAATACATATTTATAGTTTCTTACAATCCACAACAAAAAAGTCTTCATATATTTCCATTCAGTATGTTTTGAATCAATATATGAAGACTTCTTCTTAAATATTCTCTTTTCGGTTATTTAAAGCATCATATGCAAGAATTGCCGAGATTGTTTTCGAATCCTGTATTTTCCCTGCAAATATCATTTCTTTCAGTTCTTTCAGACTATAACTTTCAACATCTATAAACTCATCTTCATCAAGATGCTGGCTTGTCTTTACCAGATTATCAGCAACATATACATCTATCACTTCATTGCAAAAAGCAACGGCAGTTACAACTGATATAAGCTTAGTCAGATTATCTGATTTATATCCAGTCTCTTCTTCAAGTTCTCTGGCTGCTGCTTTTATCGTAGGTTCATCCCATCCATTAAGGCCACCTGCCGGTATCTCAATAGTTTCTCTGTCAAGTGCATTCCTGTATTGCTTTACCATGATAATTCTGCCGTCATCTAATACCGGAACTACAGCTGCTGCTCCCTTGTGATCAATAAAATCCCAGTTAGCCCTGTGACCATCTGGTGTTTCTATGACATCTGAATATATATCAAGTATTGAACCCTTATATCTAAGAATCCTGTCAACTCTCTTAATATGTTCTTTCATTGTTATCCCTTCATATTATGTATTATTTGATACTTGTACATTTCTCATAGCAGGCATCCGTTGCCTTAATAAGTGCATTTCTAAATCCATTCTCTTCAAGTGCTGAAACAGCCTGAATAGTTGTTCCTCCAGGTGAGCATACTTTATCCTTAAGTGAAGCCGGATGTTCACCTGATTCTAATACCATCTTTGCTGAACCAAGAACAGTTTGTGCAACCATCTTGTATGCATCATCTCTCTTAATACCATATTTAACAACACTGTCTGCCATCGCTTCAATAAACATATACACATATGCAGGAGAACTTCCACTTGCACACACAACACCATCCATAAGTTTCTCATCTACATATACAACTTTTCCAAATGAATTAAAGAACTTATCTATTACATCCCTCTCTTCAAATGAAAAATCTGATGTGTTAAATGATACGCCTGTCATTCCCTCACCTACAAGCGCCGGTGTATTAGGCATTGCTCTTACAACTCTTATGTTACTTCCAAGTGCATTCTTTATTGAAGCAATTGTGATTCCCGGAGCAATTGAGATAATAACACTTTCCTCTGTCACAACATTTTCTATATTCTTGAGTACAGCAGGATACATCTGTGGCTTAACAGCTAATACAATATATTTGGCATTGTTACCACACTCTGCATTGCTTTCTGCGAATCTTACTCCTGTCTCCGCTACTATTCTATCGCATTTTTCTCTGTTTGGTGATGAAAATACAATATCTGATGGTGCAAATGCTGATAATGCTCCCTTGAGCATAGCATATCCCATATTCCCCATTCCAATAAAACCTATCTTAGCCATAAAATATTCCTTCCTTATCTGTCTTATACTATTTACCTTATATTCAAATAAGCTTGCTTATAAAAAGCAAGCTTATTTTTCTTCTTATTATATTAACTTTATTACTTATTTTCAAGAAGCTTCTCTACGCTGACAAGCTTAACGCAGAGAACAAAAAGATCAGCAGCCTGCTTCATCTCTTCTGGTGTAGGGAATGAAGGGGCAATTCTGATATTAGAATCTTTAGGATCCTTTCCATAAGGGAAAGTTGCTCCTGCACCTGTAAGCTTAACTCCCGCTTCTTTACATTTTGCTACTATTGCCTTAGCACAGCCATCCATAGCCTCAAAAGAAATAAAGTATCCGCCCTTAGGCTCTGTCCATGATCCAATACCAAGTCCACCTAATTCCTTCTCAAGAACTTCTTCAACAGCTTCAAACTTAGGTCTCATAAATTCAGCATGCTTTCTCATATGTTCCTTAAGTCCGTTAATGTCCTTAAAGAATCTTACATGTCTTAACTGATTAAGCTTATCATGTCCAATTGTCTGGATTGTAAGCTGTTTCTTAATATCAGCAATATTATTAGCTGATGTTGCAAGTGCTGCAATACCTGAACCTGGGAAGCTTACCTTAGATGTTGAAGCAAACTCAAATACCATATCAGGGTTGCCAGCCTTTTCACACTCGCTGATAATATCAGAAATCTCATCCTTCTTATCATCATATAAATCATGGATAACATAAGCATTATCCCAGAATATTCTAAAATCTTCAGCAGCAGGCTTAAGTGCAGCCATTCTCTTAACTGTTTCTTCAGAATATGTATATCCCTGAGGATTAGAATACTTTGGAACACACCAGATACCCTTTACTGAAGCATCTTTACTTACATATTCTTCTACCATTCCCATATCTGGACCAGACTCTGACATCGGAATATTAATCATCTCTATTCCAAATCTTTCTGTAATAGCAAAATGTCTGTCATATCCAGGAACTGGACATAAGAATTTAACCTTATCAAGCTTGCACCATGGTGTATTGCCAAGAATACCATGTGTATATGCTCTTGAAATCTGGTCATACATTATATTAAGACTTGCGTTACCATATACAATAACATGATCTGGTGTTGTACCCATCATATCTGCCATAAGCTTCTTAGCTTCTGGAATACCATCTAAAACACCATAATTTCTGCAATCAGTTCCATCTAAAGTTTTAAGGTCTGATGAACTATTAATTGTATCAAGAAGTCCTAATGAAACATCAAGCTGCTTAGCTGATGGTTTACCTCTTGACATATCAAGTGAAAGTCCCTTTGCTTTAGCCTCTGCATACTCTTTGTTCAAGCTTTCCTTTAAAGATAAAAGTTCTTCTTTACTCATATTATTGTACTGCATAATCTTCCTCCTAATCAGCATATAATCAACATTGTCTATTCTACAATGTACAGTTCATAATTGCAAATATTTTTAAAAATAACTTAATATTTTAAAACTTCTCTTTAAAATGTTTAATTATATTAAGCTGGCAAAAATCAAAAAAGACTGTTACATAGTCTTATATACTATGTAACAGCCTTGGTTTATGTTAGTTATTTTGCATAATCAACAGCTCTTGATTCTCTGACAATACTAACCTTAATCTGACCTGGATATTCCATCTGGTCTTCGATCTGTTTAGAAATGTCTCTAGCCATGATTACCATATCTGAATCACTAACGACTTCAGGAACTACCATAACACGAACCTCTCTACCTGCTTGAATGGCAAAGGATTTCTCAACTCCCTTAAATGAGTTGGTAATATCTTCTAATTGTTTCAGTCTGTTTGTGTAAGTTTCTAACGTTTCTCTTCTTGCACCAGGTCTTGCAGCTGAAATAGTATCAGCAGCCTGTACAAGGCAAGCTATTAAGCTTTCTGGTTCAACGTCACCATGATGTGCCTCTACTGCATTAATAACAAGTGCTGATTCTTTATATCTTCTGCAAAGATCAACACCTAACTGAATATGTGAGCCTTCCATCTCGTGGTCGACAGCTTTACCAATATCATGTAATAAACCAGCTCTTTTAGCCATCTTAACGTCAAGTCCTAACTCTCCTGCCAAGAGACCTGTCAGCTGTGCTACTTCAATAGAATGCTTTAAAACATTCTGTCCATAACTTGTTCTGAATCTTAACTTTCCTAAAAGTCTTACAAGCTCTGGATGGATACCATGTACACCAACCTCAAGGGTTGCAGCTTCACCTTCTTCTTTAATTAATGTCTCGACTTCTTTCTGAGCTTTTTCAACCATTTCCTCAATTCTTGCTGGATGAATTCTTCCATCAAGTATGAGCTTTTCAAGTGCAATTCTTGCAACTTCTCTTCTTACTGGATCAAAGCCCGACAAAACTACAGCCTCAGGTGTATCATCAATAATGAGTTCAACACCTGTAAGTGTCTCAAGAGTTCTGATATTCCTTCCCTCTCTACCAATAATTCGGCCTTTCATTTCGTCATTAGGAAGCTGAACTACCGAAATTGTTGTTTCAGCTACGTGATCTGCAGCACATCTCTGTATTGCATTAACAACAATCTCCTTAGCTTTCTTGTCTGCTTCCTCTTTTGCTCTGCTTTCTAATGTCTTAATCATTACAGCAGTATCATGTTTAACTTCGTCTTCAACAGTCTTTAATAGATATTCTTTTGCCTGTTCGGAGGTCAATCCTGAGATTCGTTCAAGTTCCTGCTGTCTCTTCTTCTCAAGCTCTTCAACCTTTTGCTTTTGCTTACCAAGTTCTTCCTCTTTCCTGGTAATGTTAGAGTCGCGCTTTTCAACAGCTTCAATCTTCTTGTCAAGTGTTTCCTCTTTAGAAAGAACTCTCTTCTCGTACTTTTGTATTTCAGCACGTCTTTCCTTAGTTTCTTTCTCAAGTTCATTCTTTGTCTTTAAAGACTCTTCCTTGACTTCCAAAAGAGCTTCCTTTTTCTTGGTTTCAGCAGTTTTAAGAGCCTCATCAATTATCTCTCTTGCTTTCTCATTGGCATTACCGATTGTTACATCGTTACGCTTAGCGATAGCTTTTGCCGAAATAACCCAAGTAATTGGAGCGACTATTACTAATGTAGCAATAATTGCAATCACTATTGGAATAAATGACACAGGAGCACCTCCTTATTTAGTTTTCATTGTACAAAAATACAACAATCTAATATTATACTCAATTATGCATTATGTCAAGAAAAAGCCCATATATATCACATATAATAATCATCATCCACAATATCAAGTGCTTTATTAATCACTTCAAAACTAAAACCTTTTCTGAATAATGCTGCCTTGATTTTCTGGATTTCTTTATAATCAGCATGCTCAAGGTCAATATTCTTCTTTAAGACAAAATTCTTAGCCTGTTCCAATTCATAATTATCATTATCTGTATAGAATTCATCACATATTCTGCTTATAATATCAGAGCCAATCCCCTTCTGCTTAAGCTTAACTTCTATCTGTCTTCTCGGCTTACTTGAAGCTTTAAAGCTCACATAATTCTCGGCATAGCGTTCGTCGTTAATATATCCATATCGTTCTACATATTCAATTGCGCTCTCTATGCAGCTTTCAGGATAATAGCCCTCTCTAAGCTTATCTTGAAGTTCCTTTCTTGTATAATCCTTATCTTTAAGAAGCGACATTGCTCTTATCGTTGCTCTTTTCTTTAATACATCATCCACCAGCGTATCAAAAATATTCTGTGTAAGAACTTCTCCATCCCTGATTCCGAACTTTCTTAACTCACCTATATAAAGAGCAAACGCAGGCTCATAATTAATATAAATAAGCCTGCGTTTCTTAGTAAGTTCTTTAATGGATGTAATAATATATTCCACATTACTTTCCATATATATCACCTGATAAAATTATTCTTCAGCATCAGCTTTCTTCTTTGACCTGCTCTGCTTTGCTTCCGTATTATCTTCTTCAGTCTTCTCTCCATCTATAATACCATAGTGTTCTCTTACTCTGCGATCTACTTCTTCTCTAATCTGAGGATTATCTATGAGGAACTGCTTTGCATTCTCTCTTCCCTGACCTATCTTGTTGCCTTCATAAGAGAACCATGCTCCGCTCTTCTGTATAATTCCTGCATTAGATGCTAAATCAACAAGATCTCCTTCCGTAGAGATACCTTTTCCAAAAAGAATATCAAACTCTGCTTCTTTAAATGGAGGTGCAACCTTATTCTTTACAATCTTAACTCTTGTTCTGTTACCGATAACTTCACCATTCTGCTTAAGCGTCTCTATCTTTCTTACATCAAGTCTTACAGATGAGTAGAACTTAAGAGCACGTCCACCAGTTGTAGTCTCTGGATTACCAAACATAACACCAACCTTCTCTCGAAGCTGATTGATGAATATAACAACGCAGTTATTCTTGCTCACTACAGGGGTAAGCTTTCTTAAAGCCTGCGACATAAGTCTTGCCTGAAGACCTACATGGGAATCACCCATATCACCATCAATCTCTGCCTTAGGAACAAGAGCCGCAACTGAATCGACAATTACAATATCAACAGCACCAGATCTTACCATAGTCTCTGTAATCTCAAGTGCCTGCTCACCACTGTCTGGCTGTGATATATAAAGATTATCTATATCTACTCCTATGTTCTTTGCATAAACAGGATCAAGTGCATGCTCTGCATCAATAAATCCAGCTATTCCACCTCTCTTCTGCACTTCAGCAACCATATGAAGTGCAACCGTAGTCTTACCACTTGATTCTGGACCATATATTTCAACAACTCTTCCTTTAGGTACTCCACCTATTCCCAATGCAATATCCAGGCTCAGAGATCCTGTAGGTATACATTCAACATTAAGATTAGCTGTTGACTCTCCAAGTTTCATTACCGAACCTTTACCAAACTGCTTCTCAATATTAGAAATCGCCGCATCAAGGGCTTTCATCTTATCTTCATTAACCATATATTAATTCTCCTTCTTGAACATCTGTTCGTTTATTAAATAATATAATATTATATTGATGTTGTCAATACATTTCCGAACATTTATTCGTTTTGCTATATTCTGGAATGATATTAATATATCATATACTATATATATTGTAAATATATTTTTATTAATTATTGCACAAAAAATCTGCCATCACTGGCAGATTTTCTTTCAACACATTTTAACTATATCTAAAACAAATTTCAAAGCTTCTTTGGTCGACTGGCATCTTATTGTATGTCTGTCTCCTGACAGCTCACACTCCTTAACATGAGTAATGCCTTTATAACAACAGCCAATATACACCAGTCCAACTGGTTTATCATCTTCTTTTGAAGGTCCTGCAACACCTGTAACAGAAACACTTATGTCAGCTCCTGCTTTATTTACAGCACCTTCTGCCATCTCTCTGGCAACCTCTTCGCTGACTGCTTTATATTGTTCAAGAGTTTCATGTCTAACACCAAGAACACGTTCTTTAGCTTCATTACTGTATGTAATATAGCCTTCCTTAAAAATTTCTGATGCTCCGCTTATATTAACAATAGATGAAGCAACCATGCCACCTGTGCATGATTCAGCAGTAGTTATCGTCAAGCATTTATTTTTCAATGTCTCAACAAGTGCTTTATCAAGACAGTTAAGATAATCAACCATAATTATTTACCTGAACCTTCCAGAAAAACCTTATAATTCTTTGCAATATAATCAATAAGAGAAATCACTGTTAATCCTAATGATATATATATGAGAACAGTATTGATAATATTCATAAATGGCACATTAAGGTTAAGAACAAGCATAATAATTGTAATCATCTGAAATGTTGTCTTAAACTTGCCCCAGTAGCTTGCAGCTATTACAACGCCATTATCTGATGCAACAAGTCTGAATCCGCTAATAATGAATTCTCTTGCAATTATAATGATAACAATCCATGCTGCAATTCTGTCAAGGTCAACAAGTGCAATAAGTGCAGAGCATACTAAAAGCTTGTCTGCAAGTGGATCCATAAATTTTCCGAAGTTAGTAACAAGATTATACTTTCTTGCAATCTTACCATCTAAAAGGTCTGTTAAACTTGCAAGAATAAATATTCCTACTGCAATATATTTGCCACAGCCAATGTTAAGATACAGACATATCAGAAACAAAGGTATCATAATAACTCTTGCAATTGTAAGTTTGTTAGGTAAATTCATTTAAACATTCTCCTCCATTATTCCCATTAAATCATATTCAGTTGAACCAGTAATCTTTACAGATACGAAATCACCTGACATAAGTTCTCTGTCACATTCAAAGAACACCATTCCATCAACATTAGGCGCATCCTTGTATGAGCGTCCGACATAAGTATTGTCATCTGCAATATAGCCTTCAACCATAACATCAATAGTCTTTCCAACCATCTGTGCTGACTTGTCAATGGATATTTCCTGCTGCAGAGCCATAAGCTCATCTCTCCATGTTTCCATTGTATCCTGGTCAATCTGGTCTGGCATTGTTGCAGCCGGTGTATCCTCTTCTCTTGAATAAGTAAATACTCCAAGTCTGTCGAACTCAACTTCATCAATAAATTCCATAACCTCTTCATGGTCAGCCTGTGTCTCTCCTGGGAAACCAGCTATAAGAGTTGTTCTCAATGCAATGTCCGGAATCTCTTTTCTGAGCTTGGCAACAATATCAAGAAGCTCCTGCTTATCAGTTTTTCTTCCCATACGCTTTAATACGTCATCACTTGCATGCTGGATTGGCATATCAAGATAATGACAGACCTTAGGCTCATTCTTAATAGCCTCAATAAGTTCATCATTGATCTCTTCCGGATAACAATACTGTATTCTAATCCACTTAAGATCTTCAATCTTAGCAAGTTCATGTATAAGCATCGGAAGTGACTTCTTTCCATAAAGGTCTGTTCCATAAAGTGTTGTCTCCTGTGCTACAAGTATAAGCTCCCTTGCTCCATTATGTACAAGATGCTTTGCCTGTTCTACAAGATATTCAACCGGAAAACTTCTGAAATTACCACGAATCTTAGGAATTATGCAGTAAGTACAGTGCTTATCGCATCCTTCCGCTATCTTAAGATACTCAAAATATCCCGGTGTTGTGATAATTCTTTTCTCATTGACAATAGGAAGTCTGTTGGCATCATCAACGACATTAAATCCCTTGCCTTCAAGTACTGAAGTAACAACCTCAGCAATTTTATCATAAGAGGTTGTTCCTAAAAATGCGTCAACTTCTGGAATTTCTTTAATAATCTCATCCTTATATCTGTGAGCAAGACAGCCTGTAACGATAAGTGCCTTACACACAGCGTCTTCCTTGTGCTGCGCCATCTCAAGTATCGTATTGATACTTTCCTGCTTCGCATCACCAATAAAACAGCATGTATTGACAACAATAACATCTGCCTGTGTTTCATCATCTGTAAACTCAAAACCCTTATCGTTAAGGATTCCAAGCATATTCTCTGTATCTACAAGGTTTTTATCACAACCTAAAGATGCAAACATAATCTTCATATACTGCATTACCTCCTGCATAGTACTCCTCATTGTAACACATTTTTTGCAAATGTAAACCTGTCCCTTATATAATCTGACCATATAAAACATTATCAAACTGGCACTTTTAATAAGTCCTGAATTGTACTATTCTTTGTTGAAAATATGAATCAAAGGAGAAAAAGATAATTATGAAAGACAAAAAAACAGGTTTAATCCAGACATTAATTGGTGCTATTATTCTTGTTATCGGTATTGTGTTATGTGTCAACACATACATAGTAAAAGGTAATAAAGCATACGCATTTTCACTTCTTGTAACAATCCTTGGCATTGTTATTCTTATTGCCGGATTATACAGAATATTTTCAAAGAAAGAGAGAAAGCCTGTAGATGCAAAGGTTATTGCACAGGCTGCTTTGTGTGCCGCTCTCTGCTATGTTGGTGCTACATTTATCAAAATCGACATTCCTGTTGGAACAGAAAGAACTATGTTCCACTTTGGTAATGTATTCTGCGTTCTTGCAGCTTTACTTATTGGTGGCGAATGGGGCGGTCTTGCTGGTGCAATCGGTATGACAATCAGTGATTTATCAACAGCATATGTAACAAGTGCTCCTAAGACTTTTATCCTTAAATTATGTATTGGTCTTATCGTTGGTTTTGTAGCACATAAGCTCTTCCACCTTTCTAAGGAACATTCTGCAAAATATGTTACTGTTGCCACTGTTGTATCAAGCATATGCGGTATGGCATTTAATATTGTCGCTGACCCTGTAGTCGGATATTTCTATAAGACATACCTTCTTGGTGTGCCTCAGGACCTTGCCAAAACACTTGCTAAAATAGGTGCGATAACCACATCTGTTAATGCAGTTATCGCTGTTATAGTTGCTTCAATCATATATCTTGCATTAAGACCAGCTATGAAAAAACTGAATATGTTGAGAGATTTATAAAATATTTTTCGCCGCTTTGCTTTTCCTGCAGGGCGGCAGTTTTTATTCCAGCATCATCATTATATTTAGTTTAAATGTATTATCAGTAGAATCAATGTTTATTCCGCCATAATATTTTTCAGCAATCCGCTTTATATTCTTAAGCCCGTAGCCATGCGCCTGTGAATTATCCTTGTCCGTTGCCAGAAGCTTTCCCGGCTCACTGTCTATCCTGCCCGTACAGGAATTAGTAATCTCTATAATATACGCATTCTTTTTTCTAAACGCCTTAAGACTTGCATATCCGTACGGAGTTTTCTGTGCTGCTTCACAGGCATTCTGCAGTGCATTAAACAAAACTATGCTCATGGCAAATGCGTCAATAACACCTTTCTTCGGATAATGAAAATCATAAGTAAAATCTATTCCTTCTTTGATACATTTATCCTTATATTCACCAATAACGATATCTGTTACAGGATTACCGCTCTTAACATCAGACTGTGTCTGCATAATCATGTCATTAAGCTTCTATGAATATTCTTCCGCCGCCTCACTTCTGCCGCTTTCAATATCCGAAAGCATCTGCTGAAACTGTGGTCTTCCTTCTACGCTCTTGCCAGATTTACCTTCATCAGAATATTCTCCAGCTATAACCATCTCCTGATAATCAGCATACTTATGTAATTTATCTTTCTGTGCATCTAAACTGTAGCCATCAACCTGCATAGAGGTTGAAACACGAGTGTAGATGTAGCATTTTTGTTGTTTTTTCACATAATCACTCTCCATCCTGTGGTAATTTTCCTGCTTCTCTTGCCAATTTCTTTTTCTGAGATTTTACCCTTCTCTCTAATTTTTTAATATCTTCCGAAGGTGGTAATTCCTCAGGCTTTATACCTCTGGTACCAAGCATTTCACGAACAGACATATTATTCTGTACATGTTCAGATGTGATTGAACCTTCCCCCTGTAAATCCTTTTCCTCAACATTATAATTTGTCATTTCAGTTGCAAGATTCTTAGCTGCAATTGTAAGCGTAGGTAAAAAATCTGCTAAAGGTCGTTTATCACTAATTTCTAATTGCTTTTTCATATCCTGAGTGGACTTTCCTCCAAACAAAGCCTGATCTCCTCTTGATCTTATGCGTCCAAACCCAGCATCATCTACACCACGTTCATAAATATTCTGTGACAACCTCTTCTCTGATTCACGAAGCTTACCTCTTGCCTCCGTTCTCTCAATATAGGCTATTCTTTCTTCAATCAATTCCTGCTTTCTTGTCTGCACAGCAAAATAGCTCTGCGCAAATGCAATCTCTTCCTTTCGTGGATCACCATTCTGTGCAATAAGATAGCAAGCATATCTGGTAAGCATATAATCCTTTACTCCTCTTTCTGCACCACTGCCTAATTGAACCATTTTCGTGACGCCGCGAAAATGGTCTAATGAATCACTATTAGATGTTTTGCACGAATCTATTGCTCTATTTATTGCTTTATTAAAATTCTCCCATCTATCATACCCCAAACACTCCATCAATTCTCTTGCATACCAAAACTCCACACTTCCATCTTCAGTAGTGTGCATAATATCATCAAATGTTTTTTTCATTGTAATAATAGTTTTTTTATCCATTATTTCTCATCCTCTCTAATTAATCTCTTCCAAACTTTCCAACTGCTTTAGCGCCTCTACATAAGCAAGTAACCTTTTCTTCTGAGCTTCTTTCATATTATGATAATCCGCAATTAGCATTTTTTCTGTTGGTGTTATTTCTCCCTCCTGCAAATCGAAATCCTCTTCCTTTTGCTCAATTCCTTTTCCTGTTAAAAGTGTTTCTGGAGTAACATCAAGGACATTACAAATATCCATGATTTTATCCGCAGACGGATTCGTTTTCTTTCTTTTCCAATCGCTAATTGTACTATTCGCAATTCCTACCCTCTTACTAAATTCGCTTTGTGTCATATTCTTTTCTTTTAATAAATAAAATACTCTCTCACTAATTATCATTTCGTATATACCTCTTTTATTTCCGTTTACACGAATTATACTGCATTATTTTACTTTTTTCAACAACAAAAAATCCTCCACCATCAAAGGTGAAGGACATATTATACTCAACTAATTATACTTACTTTATATTCGAATTTCAACGCCTTATATGTATGCACCCCACATCAGCAGGATGCCAATACTTATGCTACCTTTTTCAAAACTCTATTGTAGATTCTAGCATAAGCATTAAAACGATTCTTTTTTCCTTCTGCATCATAATGCCAAATATCTGGATCAAATTGTGTTTCTTCAAGTATATCAAGTAATACAAGAGAAGCATACTTTTCCATCATCTCAGCAAGAAATGAGCAACAGCGTTCAAACTCCTTATTCAAATAAATCCTCCTTCATACTTTTCTCTTGATAGGAATATTATAAAGCATTCTTTTGAATAATAGAATTCACAACGCTGGTGTTTTTCCTAAACTATTACCCATTCCTGCAAAGGGTAGACTGCAAGATACGCAAAAGATGTACATTTCTCTTTTGCTGTCATCTTGTTAGAGGCAACAGCCCCTAAAACCCCTGAATTTTTATTATGCTATAGCTTTTTACTATTAAAATCGAGGATTTGTATAACTTTTTGCTACACATTTCGCTTTTTAATATAACTTTTAATAGCAAATATATTATGCCACTATCCTATATCTATTAGTTACATAAAATCGCCCGGCAGCCTCATACATGAGGCTGACCGGTTCGACCATCGGGAGAAACTTATAATTGTGGGCTCCGCCCACATATAAGTGCGCCCTTAGTAAACTAAGGGAATTAGATAAACAGCTTAATCATTTTTTCTGATAATATTTTTATAATCTTACAACAAAAGAATAAACCTATGTATATCTATTGCTCTTTCTTTATACCCAAATATTGCTCTATTATTTTATTCAACTGTTCTGCAATCTGTGAAAATTCACAATTTAAATCTAACGTCTTAACACTAATCTTATTACCGCTCATTAAATAATCATTATCTGGTAAAACTGCTTCATCAGTTTTAGCATAAAGCAACATACCTGAAACCTTATCATGCGGTTTACCTTCTAATTCAGCTTCTTTGTTCTTCACATATGTAAATATCTGATAAAGATTTCCTGAATGGAGTGTATGTGTATCATACTGCAATTGTGTTGTATGAGAATAATACTTTGCATCAATAATTAAAGTCTTTTCATTATAAGTTAACATTATATCCGTCTGCATTACTGGTAGCATATCACCAATGCCATCATCAAGCTGCCAATCTATCCTAGATGCATTTGCAGTTATCTCTGGAAATTCTTTTCGATAATATTCAAGAATAAATTTCTCATATAATCTGCACATACGCTGTTCGTCAACAAAATCCATCAGCTTGTTAGTTCCATCTGAATTTGTCTGAAGTAAGCCTTTTACAACCATGTAACACACAGAAATCAATAGTCTATAAGTCTGATTATTTCTGTTATAATACATATTCCAGTTTACTGTATAAAGATTTATTTTTTCCACATCTGTAAAATAAACCATCAGCTTTTTTAATTCTCTTATTCTTTTGGTCGGAATATTTCCAGAATATATAAGTAACTCTACTGTGCTTTTGATAATTCTGTTCATAGTTCCATTTGTCGAGAACTCATCATAATCGCAAACCATCTGTTTTTTTAACAAGCTTTGTGTCTTTATAGATTCTGCAATATCTATTTTTCCTCGCATTGTAGATAAGCTTTCCGTCTGTGAAATATATTCCTTGCCAAGTCCTCTTTTGATTTGGATTGAAATCCCCTTAGCTAATATAGCCGCCATCAAATCAGCAGTATTCTCAAATTGCTCTGTAGCTAAATTTTTATATCCCTGTTCATTAAGTACCTGAAATGCATATGACAACATATAATATATATTTTTTATAGGTATCACTTAATCGCACTCCTTAAACTGTTACTCCAATCTTTTACTTTCATAGGTTCATCAAACCAATACTCTTTAAGTAAAGGAATAAGCTCATATTCAACAATACCTGATAAACTCTGATTATCAATAGTATCTGCTGATAAATTGCAGAAATAACTATGTCCTATACAGAAGCCTTCTCCCAAAGATTCGTCCGCAGAAATTACATTATTTAAGTTTTCAACGCAGTGGATTAGCTTGTTGAATTTTTCGTTATCAATCGCCATTCTGTATTCTCTGAATCCGTCAGTTTCAAATCCTGGCTTAATTTCAAAAAACGCAAATCTTCTTCTCAATGCATAATCAAGCATTGCCAAACTTCTATCTGCTGTATTCATCATTCCAATAATATACACATTCTTTGGCACTGCAAATTTTTCATCTGAATATAACAATTGAAGTGAGATGCCTCTTTTATCATTTTCAATTAACATAAATAATTCACCAAATATCTTACTTAAATTACCTCTGTTAATTTCGTCAATAATGAAGAAATAATCATTATCACTATCTATTTCTGCTTTCTTGCAGAAATTATAAAATGCACCCTTTTTCAACTCAAAGCCTGTTGTAGATGGACGGAATCCCATAATGAAATCTTCATAAGAATAGCTCTGATGAAATTGAACCATCATTACACGCTCAATATCTTTTACGCCCATGATTGAATAAGCAAGTCTTTTAGCTGCAAATGTTTTGCCAACACCTGGTGCTCCCTGTAAAATTATGTTTTTCTTAGCCTTTAATATTCCCACTAGCTTTGAATAATCTTCTTCATCCATGTATACTTCTTCAAGAAAATCTTCCTCTGTATACACAGGATAATTCTTTGCTGTTTCTTCCACATCATTTTCAGAATCATCTTCAAAAATATTATTTAGGCTGTCAACATACTCTGAATAATCTGTAATATCTGTTAAGGTTTTCATTGCTGCTTGCCCAGGATGTACCCACTCACCTTTATGAGTCCAATTAACTTTACGAATATTTCCATACTCATCTTGTCTCTCTTCGTCATATTCATAATCAGATGCAACCACACCTCTACCAACTAATTGATTTCTTCCCTTTTTAACAAAGATAACATCTCCAACCTTCATTTCATTTACAAATTGCCATGTTGCATGTGCAGCATTTTTATAAGACAAAGTCGGATCAATCAATTCCTTCATTTTATTTTTCATTTCGTCTTTAGAAGCAAATGCAGTAAGGTCTCCTATTTCGCCCCAACCAATTGCCATAATTCCTGCATTGTAGAATTCATCCCACATACATGAATTCTCACCTGGAGAATAAATCCAATATCTTACTGTTTCAACATTATCATCCGCTAATGCTGAACTATCATCTTTTCTTTTATTCTGATTATCAGCAATCCCATTTTTAAATATTTCTGAGGCAAGCTCATCTGTCATTTCTACTGTTTTACCTGCTTCTGTCAATGACCAAACACCATATGTACTTTTATCTATATATCCAGCTTTTACAAGATAACTACGAGCAAATGCAACTTCATTTTCAAACTTATTTACATTATTTTTTCCTCTTGTCTCATTAACCTCATCGTCTGACAACTGCTCATTTTCTATAATCTTATTTCTAGCATCTACTGGCGTTGCTGAACCACCCATATCCTTTAATGCCTTAATTAAAGGAGCAAACCATCTTAAAAATGATGCATTAGATTTTTTCTTATTATTTGCTGCTGCTATTTCTTGATTTACCTGCTCAGATTTTACCCATGCATAATATGATAATTCAGGAAAAGTTCTGTATTCATATTTTCCTTCATCAAGAACCTTTTTACATATATCTCTTATATACAAATAATCAGATGCCTTTGGCACTTTATTAATCATAGGCTTTACTGTTTCAATAAAGTCCGCTGGCATTTGCTCTGGTAATAAAATATACCATCTATTTCTAGAATCCAAGTTGATATAATAATATGGTCTAATCCAATAGAGTCCCATTGTTAGATTCCATCGAATACCTCGTTGTTTGCATACTATATCATACCATTTTTTAAATTCATTTCGATTATATTCATTATCTTCGTCTGCTAACTTAATAGCAACTTCATACATATTCCAAAGATTATCAATGTCATATTCTTCTCTCGATTCTTTAAAATAATAGAATGTTGAACTTAAAACCACAAGCACAGGAATACCATCAAAGCTCATTGGTTGTTTAGTTTTGATTCCAAACTCTTCTGCTATTCCACCAATAATCGCAATTCTATTTGCATCTGTAATTCCCTTATTAAATAATCCAAACACAGTAAATGGATCAATATCAATAATCTCATCTCCGCTTTCAAGTTTTGGAAGCTTAAAATTTATTGTTGCATATACTCTTTTGATCTTGTTAATTAATTCTTGTCTATTATCTTTATATTCTAAAAGCTTGTCAGCAAATTCAGAATAAAAGTTTATCCAATCGAATTGCATATTTTTCTCCTTTTGTGCTTCCTATGTATATCATCTTAATATATCTAATACCTCAAAATAAACTTACAGTTTTTTCCAAAATTTCCTTACACTTTGTTTGATTCTTAAATACATTTGCTGGATATGAATCTGAATATGTTGAATCCAATTCATTTGCAACTATAGGTAATACTTTCTCAACAATTTCTTCAATTTCCGAATTAACCGTTAATATTTCTAAAACCGAAGTAGAGAAACTACTCTTTCTTTTAACCTGTTGAAGAACAATATGTTCTATCAAACGATTACCATGCACACAAGCACCATATGCTTTGCCCAAAACAGTCTGTTTCTTTAATTGAAGTAGTTTTTCAACTTCACGTATAACTAACACAGAATTCAACAATTCAAAAGCATTAGTTGATGGATTAAACAATGCCTTATATGGTGCCTTTGTTATATCATCTGATAAAGCTCCAACATTTCTTTTTGCCAAAGTTGCATAGGATATATCTCCCCATAAACATGCTAATCCTACTATAGCCTCATCAAATGATACTTGTGTAGAAACATCAGTAATCTCATCTCCTGTTTTGTATAGATATCTATAATGAGAAAAAGCAAGTTCACGTTTCAATCTTTCCTGGTTAGGATCCTGAGATGCGAAATCTTTGTTTTCTATTCTATTTTGTGTATTAGACAATTTTGTAATCTGTTTTTCAACCCCCTCTGGCATCTCACTCATATCAATCATTTGAATAATAACATTAGCCTTTTCGAGTCTAGTTGCATCCTCTGAAAAGATTGAGCCAATACTACCTGTTGTCTGAGCTCCATTAATTAGAGATACTCCATTTAATGTAAAAATACCTGTTACATTAGTTGTACTATTTTTTGCTTTTCTTGTTATCTTTTTACATAAAAGTTTTATTCCATTGTTATAATATATAAATTTCTCTGGCTCATTGATTAACACCTTTCTAATACCATCATTGACATCTGTTCTTCCTTTATAAAAACGCAAATTTTGTGCAAATAGCTTATTTCCAAATGTATTGTACCATTCACCTACCGCTACTGCCGATATAACTCCATAATACGATAAATAAGGATCATCAATCTTGCCCCAATTACTCAAAACCACATCATCCAATGTTATATCTTCTAAGATTCCATTGGTTGAAAGAGAATCATATACTTCCTTAAATGCAATTTGTGAAAAACACAAAATATCTCCAGCTTCATCATTAGTCATGTTAATCAATTCATTCATTGGTCTCATAATAAAATCATTAACATCGTTATTTCCCGTATGTATAAATATTGCTTCTATTTTATATCCAATGCCATCCAATGCTTTCTCAATTTCTGTCTTTTTATCTATAATTTTTTTATTTGCACCATCTAACTCAAAACTTAAAACTCTTTTAATCCCCGAAACAAACGTATTCATTTCTTCCTGCGAAATAGAACCCACACCATCATTTCTCCATTTACTTTGAACTAAAAAAAGTGTTTTTTGTGTCTCATCAAGATAAATTGCATCCAATCCCAAGTCATGATAACCATCAGTTATATTAATAACCGCCTGAGTTTCATTCAATCCACACTTCATGATTAAAGAAAAACTTGCTAATGCTCTAGTTTCAAAATGATTATCTTTATCTCCTACATCACTTAAATCAATTAAATTACCATACATCTCTCTAAATCTCTTTGACACACGATTAATATTTAAACTGTTCATAACATTAAACCTCTTTTCATCTGTATTTTATATTTTAAACTTATGAAAATAACTATCATAAAGACATTGACATACTATAACTAATATACATACCATAAATATGTTTCATAATATATCCAAACAAATATGACATGTTTTGTTAAGTTCTACGGCTGAAATATAACTATTATGCTAACTTTTCAATTCTAAATCATCCTAAATGCCTTCAACGCCTCCACAATCGCCTCTTCCTTCTCCTTAGGACACTGTGGCTGCTTACTATCTTCCGACTTAGGTAAATTAAAATTCTCTCCCAATTCTATACCACATTTTCTTTTTACCTGTGCAATATAAAGATTAGATACCTTCATCCCCTCAT
>CAMDYG010000040.1 GCA_945910225.1 uncultured Eubacterium sp.
GGCAGGGAATGGTGTGGAAAAGCGTACGAAGAAGCGGAGGATGAGAGGAATCGTATGTAAAAAGAGGAATAAGGAGAGCGGGAGAGCTGAAAAATAAACTAATAAGGGAGCGGAAATTCAGAAATCAAAAAATGACAAGCTGGCAATATATCGATATATCTCCAGAATCCTGGCTATATATCTTCAAACCGGCTTGTCATTAAAGCTGTCATTAAAGTTGTCATTAAAGCTTGGAAACCTGATTAAATAATACTTAATCAAATTTAAATGTGTTCTCAAGGGTATCCCAGAGCTTGTCTTTATCACTTAAGTTAAGCTTGGTTCCATCGGATAATGCATAGCCATCGCCTGATGCTGTGCCATTGTAATCGCCAGTAAGTTCAGGCCATTTGATACCGATAGATGGGTCGTTCCAGGCAAGTCCGCCTTCGTCACCAGGGTGATAGAAGTCAGTAACCTTATAGCAGAACTCAGCTACATCACTTAATACAAGGAAACCATGTGCAAATCCCTCACTGATGTAGAATTGTTTCTTATTGTCCTCAGTAAGTTCAACACCAAACCATTTGCCATAGGTTTCGCTGTCTGCACGAAGATCAACGGCAACGTCAAATACACGGCCTTTGATAACTCTTACAAGCTTGCCCTGAGGAAATTCCTTCTGGAAGTGGAGTCCACGAAGAACACCTTTAGTAGAGCAGCTCTGATTGTCCTGAACAAATACCATATCAAGACCAGCTTCATGCATATCTTTCTGATTGTAAGTTTCCATAAAGTATCCGCGGTTATCGCCGTGAACAGTAGGCTCAATAATATATAATCCCTTGATATCACAAGGTGTAACTTTAATCTGTCCCATGATAAAATCTCCTTGTATAATATAATATAAAAAATTTAATTCCCAGGAATTCCATGTGAATCACACATAAAATACATAGGTGGTTGTATTAAATCTTTCCGATTTAAATCTCTCCGATTTCTTTTAAGAATCTGTGGAGCGCATCCTGCCATGTTGGAAGCGGAGTAAATCTGTTAGCAACGAGCTTGCTCTTGTCTAAACGGCTGTTAAAAGGTCTTGCTGCCTTAGAGATGCCGTATTCTGCTGTAGTAACAGGTGTAACCTTAGTAGAAAGTCCAGCCTGTGCATAGATTTCCTTAGTAAAGTCATACCATGAAATATAACCACCTTCGTTAGTTGCATGGTAGTAGCCATATTTGTCAGTTTCGACCATATCAACAAGAAGTCTTGCAAGGTCTAAAGTGTAAGTTGGAGTACCAATCTGGTCATTGACAACACGGACCTCGTCATGAGTCTTTCCAACATTAAGCATGGTTTTGATAAAATTCTTTCCGTTAACACCAAATACCCATGCGATACGCACAATGAAATATTTGTCAAGAGTGTTGGCAACAGCAAGCTCTCCGGCAAGCTTGGACTCGCCATATACATTAAGCGGTTTGTAATCTTTGCAGTCAGGTTCCCATGGGGTTTCACCCTGACCATCAAATACATAATCTGTGCTGATATAGACCATTTTGCAGTTAAGCTTTTTGCAGACATTGGCAATATTCTGAGTTCCATCTGCGTTAATAGCCATAACCTTAGCTTTTTTATCATCATCTTCGGCAGCGTCAACGGCTGTCCATGCTGCACAGTGAATTACAACATCTGGGGAAACCTTAGTGATAACTTCAGAAACCTGGGCAGCATCAGTTATATCCATAGGTACATATTCGGCTGTTGTGACAGCGCTGCCATCAGCAATTCCTGAATATTCAGGTGCGATGTCGCTGCCAACGCCAGTATGACCTCTGCCTATCAGTTCATTCATAACGTCGTGGCCAAGCTGGCCTCCAACGCCTGTAACTAATATCTTCATATCAAATCTCCTTATAGAACTTCTTATAGAATAAATGTGTTAATTAGCGGTTGCTATACATTTTCTCATAGTAGTTCTGATATTCGCCAGAAATGATTGTCTCCCACCATTCCTTGTTATCAAGATACCACTGGATAGTCTTCTTGATACCATCTTCAAACTTAGTTTCTGGAAGCCAGCCTAATTCATTGTGAATCTTAGTTGGGTCAATAGCATAACGCATATCATGTCCCTTTCTGTCACCTACATGAACGATAAGTGATTCAGGCTTTCCAAGTTCCTTGCAGATAAGCTTAACGATATCAATATTTCTCTTCTCATTGTGTCCACCAACGTTGTATACTTCACCAACACGTCCCTTGTGGATGATAAGGTCGATAGCCTTGCAGTGATCCTCAACATAGAGCCAGTCACGGACATTAAGACCTTCGCCATAAACTGGAAGTGGCTTATCGTTAAGAGCGTTAGCGATCATAAGAGGGATAAGCTTCTCTGGGAAGTGGTATGGACCATAGTTGTTAGAGCATCTTGAAATAGTAACAGGAAGTCCATAAGTTCTGTGGTAAGCAAGAACAAGTAAGTCTGCACCAGCCTTTGATGAGCTGTATGGGCTTGATGTGTGGATTGGAGTCTCTTCTGTGAAGAAAAGGTCAGGTCTGTCGAGTGGAAGATCACCATATACTTCATCAGTAGATACCTGATGGTAACGCTGGATACCATATTTTCTGCAGGCATCCATAAGAACCTGTGTTCCAAGGATGTTAGTTGTAAGGAATACCTCTGGGTTCTCGATAGAACGATCAACATGTGATTCAGCTGCAAAGTTAACAACCATATCTGGATGCTCTTCCTCGAAAAGCTTGTAAACAGCAGCACGATCTGTAATGCTTTCCTTAACAAATCTGAAGTTAGGATTCTTCATAACAGGCTCAAGAGTTGAAAGATTACCTGCATATGTGAGGCAGTCAAGACAGATGATTCTGTAATCTGGGTATTTGTTTAACATGTGAAAAATAAAGTTGCTTCCGATAAATCCGGCGCCGCCTGTAACAATAATTGTCATAATTAATCTCCTTAATAATTGTATTAATAATAGTGTTTAATAATAGTAGTTAATAAGTGTATTTAATAATAGAATTCTTATTCGTGAAGCTTATCGACATATTTGCCGTCTAAGACATCTTTTAAGTACTGTCCGTACTGGTTTTTCTTTAATACTTCGTATACCTTAAGCACTTCATCCTTAGAAATCCATCCATTTAAGTATGCGATTTCTTCAAGGCAGGCAATCTTTCTGTGCTGGTGAGTCTCAACAGTCTTTACGAAGTTAGTAGCTTCTACAAGGCTTTCGTGAGTTCCTGTGTCAAGCCATGTGAATCCCTGGCCGAGAAGTTCAACATTTAAATTGCCTTTTTCAAGGTAAATGCGGTTAAGATCAGTGATTTCAAGCTCGCCTCTTGCAGAAGGTTTTAAGTTCTTAGCGTACTCAACAACCTTGTTATCGTAGAAGTAAAGACCAGTTACGCAGTAGTTGCTCTTTGGCTTGGCAGGCTTTTCTTCAATTGAAACGGCCTTTCCTTTATTGTTGAATTCAACGATACCGAAACGTTCAGGATCATCAACATAGTAACCAAATACAGTTGCCCCCTTTCCAGATTCAGCATTTTCAACGGCAGCCTTAAGTCTTTTCTTAAGTCCGTGACCGGCAAATATATTATCACCAAGAACCATGGCAACAGTATCATTGCCAATGAAGTCTTCACCGATAATAAATGCCTGTGCAAGTCCGTCTGGACTTGGCTGTACAGCATAAGTAAGATTAACACCGAACTGGCTTCCATCCTTTAAAAGCTCTTTGAATCTTGGAGTATCCTGAGGTGTTGAAATAATAAGGATATCTCTGATACCAGCACTCATAAGAACTGAGAGTGGGTAATAAATCATAGGCTTATCATAGATTGGAAGAAGCTGTTTACTAGTTACCATTGTGAGTGGGTAAAGGCGTGTGCCAGAACCACCAGCTAAAATAATACCTTTCATATAATCCTCCTTGTTTTTCGGAGAAAAATGCGACTGCTATCAGGAGCAGAGGATTTGTCCCCTTTTTTAAAGAAAATGTTATGTTAATTTTCAAGTAGACATTTTTTAAGTCAAGTATATAATAAAGGGTGACGCAACGTAAGCTTCAAGTGTTTTTTGAAAAATATTTTTAATTTATAATACTTTATATATAAGAAGATGAAGGAAAGGTAAAATTTTATGCATAAGGATGGATATTACTCTTCAGGAGAGTTTGCGAAAAAGGCAAATGTGTCAGTGAGAACCATAAGATATTATGACCAGCAGAATATTTTAAAACCATCACTTCTTACAGAAGATGGAGTGAGGTTCTATACAGATTCAGATTTTACGAGGCTTCAGCAGATATTATTGCTGAAATATCTCGGATTCTCATTAGATGAAATAAGAAATATGACAATTGGTGATTCTGACTATCATGTGCTTAAGAATTCGCTGGAACTGCAGAAGCGTATGATTCAGGATAAGATTGCGCAAATGCAGCTTGTATGCAAGGCAATAGAAGAAACCGAGGAGTCTATTAAAGAAGGAAATGGAATTGACTGGAGCAATATGCTTGAGATCATACACCTTACCAATATGGAAGACAGTATGAGAAGTCAGTATCTTAATGCGGGAAATATATCGGCAAGAATTAATCTTCATAATAAATTCTCAGTTAATAAGCAGGGCTGGTTTGCGTGGGTGTATGACCAGTGTGATATACAAAAAGGAATGAAAGTGTTAGAAGTGGGATGTGGAGATGGCACACTATGGGTGGATAATATCGGAAAGCTTGCCATGACAGGAAGACGAGATACATATCTTGCGGGAAAAAGACGAAAGATAACTACAATAGAACTGACTGACATATCAGAAGGAATGATAAGTGACGCAAGAAGAAATGTTAAGACAGCGACTGACAGCTGGAAAGACAGGGATATAGATGTTGTCTTTAAGTTCAGGGAGGCTTCATGTGAGAAGACTGGAGCAAAGGATGAGGCATATGATCTTGTCATAGCTGACCATGTATTGTTTTATTGTGAGGATGTACATAAGGCATTAGCGGAGATAAACAGGGTGCTCAAGCCGGGAGGAATGTTGGTATGCAGCACATATGGAAGCCGTCATATGCAGGAAATAGGCAGACTTGTAGAAGGATATGATAAAAGAATTGCACTGGAAGCAGATAAACTGTTTGAAATATTCGGACTTGATAATGGAGAGCAGATATTAAAAACGCATTTTAAAGAGGTGGACAAACGCACATATGATGATGCGCTTCTGGTAGATGAAGCAGAGCCTCTGGTCGATTATATATTATCATGCCATGGGAATCAGAAAGAGTATCTTGTTGATAAATATGCGGATTTCAAGAAATATGTTGAGAAGAAGCTTAATAAGCCATTCAGGATAACTAAAGAAGCGGGTGTGTTTGTGTGCAGGAAAATATAGCATTTCTATTTATAATATGGTAAAATCAAAAGAAGTATGTTTTTTGCAAAAGGGGCAGTTTGAACATGCTGATTATGGTAATACTCTGATAAGATTATTTGATTGTTGGGGCAGGGAACAGATATGAGAAAGTTAAAGATTGCTGTAGATGCAAGAAATCTGGGTAGCAAGCCAAGTGGAATAGGAATGTATCTTAATGATTTTCTTGAACAGCTTGAGAAATATGAAGAATTTGAATGGGTACTCTTTACAGATGTCAAAGAAAGTGAGTATATCAAGAGATTTGAGGCAAAGGGTCTTACAGTTATATCAATGAACAGACCAGTGTATAAGAGCCTTGGGGTATATGCGTATTTTAATTTCATTAAGAAACAGCTGAAGGAGATTAATCCAGATATTTTCTGGGAGGTTAATAATCTTATACCAGTCAGGCTAAAAGGGAATTTTAAGACACTTGTAACTATACATGACATGTTTCCGATTCAGTATGTTAAGTATTTCGGACAATTGTACAGCATGTATTTTAAGGTAAGTATCAGAAAGACATTAAAGCATACGGATATGATTCTGTATAATTCAGAGCAGACAAAGAATGATACAGAAATGTATTTTCCTAGGGCTAAGAAGATTCCTAGCTGCAATGCATATATAATATCTAATCCTCTTACAAGATATGTACCGCCTAAGGATGAGAATTATTTCTTATATGTAGGCAATATGGAAAAGAGAAAAGGTGTAGATATTCTGATTAAGGCATACAGAAGATATCGTGAGAATGGCGGAACAAGGCCGCTGATTCTTGCGGGCAAGATGCTTGAAGATGATATAGAACAGCTTGTTGAGAGCGCAATGACAGAAGTTGAAGGATTGACATATCTGGGATATGTTTCACACACTACGAGATATGATCTTTATAATAACTGTTCGTGTTTCGTATTTCCTTCTATGGCGGAAGGCTTTGGAATGCCGATATTAGAGGTTATGAAGCATAATAAGCCAATACTTGCAAGTAATCTGAGAATATTTGACGAGATAGTCGGGGACTGTGTTGAAAGATTCAGTCTTGCAGGTGATGATGACGATAAGGTAATAAGTCTTGCTGAAGGAATGAAAAGGATTGATGACAAGATTAATTCGGGACTTGTAGATGAGAAGGCATACAGGGATGCATTAGACAAGTATACACCAGAAAGACTTGGTGGAATGGTAAGAGACTTTATCAATAATCAGATGAAGAATTGAGGTTAATATGGGATTATCAAAGTTTTTTCTTAATGCAGGAGAAGTGTTAAGACCGGTACTTACGAAAGTGGTGCCTTTGAAGCTGTTAAGCAAGATGAAGGCAGGAATAATTAACGGAGCATCAGACAGACTTTCGGAAGATGCAATAGTAAAATATGAACCAGGACATTATGAAAGCGGAGTCAATGTAATAGGTAATATAAAAGGTGACAACGGATTAGGACAGAGTGCCAGAATAATGTGCAGGCTTCTTGATGAGTGCAGTGAACCACATGCCATTAAAGATTTTTTTGTTCCACCAGGAGGTTCAAGAAATAATTCGGAATATGATGACAGATTTACAGAAGAACTGCCATACGACGTAAATATTATTCATGTAAATGCCAGTGAAATGATGGTTGCATATGTGAGTATGGGAAAGGAAGTCTGGGATCACAGGTACAATATAGGATACTGGGCATGGGAGCTGGAGACATTTCCTGAGGAATGGATGTCAGCATTCAAGCTTGTTGATGAGATATGGACACCATCCGATTTTGTTACGAATACTCTTAAGAAGTATACGGACAAGCCGGTAGTAACTGTGCCTCATTGTATAGAGCCGGTTACAAGCAGCGAATATGGCAGAAAGCATTTTAATCTGCCGGAGGATAAGTTCCTGTTCCTTGTTATGTTTAACAGTGGAAGTGTAATGGAAAGAAAGAATCCGCTGGCTGCTATTAAAGCATTTAAAGAGGCATTCTGTAAGGATGAGCAGACCAGAGAAAAGTATAAAGATGTCGGACTTGTAATTAAGATAAGTGAAGCTGAGCTGTCGGCTGATGATGAGGCAATTATTGGTTCAGTTATAGAGGATTATGACAATATCTATTACATGTGCGGGCATATGAACAGAACTGAGGTTAATACTCTGCTTGAAGATGTTGATGTATATGTTTCACTCCATCGTTCAGAAGGCTTCGGACTTGTTATGGCTGAATCCATGTATGTAGGAACACCGGTTATTGCGACTAACTGGTCTGGTAATACAGAGTTTATGAATGAAGATGTAGCGTGCATGGTTGGGTATGACATGATAGAGCTCGACAAGGATTATGAGCCGTTTAAGAAGGGCAATGTATGGGCAGATGCACATGTGGATGAGGCAGCTGATTATATGAGAAGGCTTTATGAAGATAAGGAATTCTACAATACTATTGCTGCTGCTGGAAAGTCTTATGCAAGGGAACATCTTGCGTTTGAGAGATCAGCGGGATTAGTTAGTAAGAGACTTGGCGAAATTCGGGAAGCAAAGCATTAGATGTATATTATAGAAGGTGGATTATGAAAAATATTAAAATATATGCAAGAAGCTTGATTTTTCTTATAGGACTCGCTGTTATATTTATCGGTATAGATTTTTTATGTGCCAGAGATGGATATACAGACTATTTATTAAGAAATGTTAATAGTGATACACAAGATTATGACACTGTAATAATTGGAGCGTCACATACCAAGGTATCAACCAATCCTGTATTATTGGATCAGAATGCAGATACATGTTCAATTAATATGGCTATTTCGGGAGAGACTGTGAAAGACAGCTTTTACTTACTTGAAGAAACATGCCGCAACAACGATGTCAAAACGGTAATACTTGATATTGATTATCAATATTATTTTAATCCGCCTAGAGAAGGTTTTTATTCTGAGTCATTTTTTGAAAGCCAGATAAGATGGAGTTCTCCGGTAAAATGGCAATATATATTGGAAAATTTACAATATCTTGATGTGCGAAATACATTTACACGAGGGGTTGTCTGCTCATATGAACCTGCGGAAATATGCGTTAACGTAAAACAGAAGCTATCAAAATCATATAAAGAAGCTGATATAGCATCTCTCGATTCTCCGGCTGGAACATATATTGACAGAGGATATTTCTATATGAATCCCGTAAATGCATTGGGTGGACAGGATGTGATAGATCAGTGGAAAGACAGGAGTAATGAATGTGTTAGAGGATATCCTTTAAGATATTTAAACAGAATAATCAAATATTGCAGGGATAACGATATTGATCTTATATGTGTTACATCTCCTATAACGCCATCTAGTATTAAGAAGCTTCATATGGAAAATGTACATTCTACAATTAATGCGATTTTGGAAAAAAATAATGTGCCATATTATGATTTTAATATGACACGTTTAGACATTCTTCCTAGAGAAGATGAAGACTTTATAGATTATGAGGGCCATATGAATGGAGAATTTGCAAAGGAGTATTCTGCACTACTTGGACAGATAATAAAGAAACATAATAACGATATAGATGTTGAAAAATATTTCTATAGTTCATATGACCAATTATATGAGAATCTGATGGAGAATTAAAATGTCATTTACAATAGCTTTATTTTGGTGTTTTACATTTGGGGGAATACTGATTTACTATTTAATTCCCTCTAATATAAGATGGGTATGGTTACTCATCATTAGTTATTTATATTATTTATCATTTGGCAAAAAAAACATTATTTTTTTGATATTTGCTTCTGTTGTTGTATATATAGGAGCATTGATAGTTGAAAAGATACAGCGAAAATCAGATGCGTATATTTCTAATAATAAAGCTGAGCTTGATAAGGAACAAAAGAAGAAAAAAAAGAATATAACAAAACATAAAAAAAGAGTTGTTCTTGTAGTTGCTATGTTGCTTAATTTTGGAATATTAGCAGTAATCAAGTATGGAAATTTTGCACTACTAAACATATCGTCAATTGTAGGCGCTTTTGGTATTAATGCAACATGGGGATTATTTGGTAAAATAGCAATGCCTATAGGACTGTCTTTCTTTACATTTCAGTCAGTATCATATCTTATTGATGTTTATCAGGGAAAATATAAAGCTGAGAGAAATTTATTTAAGATATGCCTGTTTGTATCTTTTTTTCCGCAGATAATGCAGGGACCAATAGGAAGATATGATAGATTAAAGACAACTTTATTTACCGGCAATACATTTCAGCTTAAGAATATACAGCATGGATTGCAAAGAGTATTATGGGGCTTTTTCAAAAAACTTATTCTTGCAGACAGAGCAGGGGTTTTTGTTAATTATGTTTTTCTTACACCAGATAATTATGGTGGGGCAATGTGTATACTAGCGGTATTAATGTATTCAATCCAGTTATATATGGATTTTTCAGGAGGAATAGACATTGTAATTGGAGTAGCTCAGATGTTTGGCGTTTCTATGGATGAGAATTTTAGACAACCATATTTTAGCAAATCTATAGGAGAATTTTGGAGAAGATGGCATATAACACTTGGAACATGGATGAAAGATTATATTTTTTATCCGTTCTGTCTCTCTAGAAGTATGAACAAATTGGGGAAATGGGGAAAGAAACACCTTGGCAAACATTTGGGAACGACAATCCCAATCTGCTTATCTAACCTGTTGATATTCTTTGTGGTAGGTGTATGGCATGGAGCTGAATGGAGATATATAATATATGGAATGTATAATGGTATTATAATTGCATTTAGTAATCTTATGGAACCTGTTTATAAGTTTGGGTTAAAGAAATGTCATATTAATCAAGAAAGATATTGGTGGAAAATATTTCAGATAGTAAGAACATTCGTACTTGTTAATATTGGATGGGTATTTGATTGTAGTGTTGCTGGAGTTAGCTCTGCGTTCAGAATGATAGCGAGAATGTTTACAGATTTACAGCTTGGACAATTGAATTCTGATATGTTTATCAGAATCGGATTAGTAAATATGGATTACATAATACTTGCAATTGGCTGTCTGATAGTATTTATTATTAGCGTAATAAAAGAAAAAGGAGTTCAGATAAGAGAAAAAGTAGATACTAAACCGATTGCATTAAGATGGACAATTTATTATCTGTTAATTGTAACTATATTTGTATTTGGATATGTTACAGATACAGGCAGTGGATTTTTATACGCTAACTTTTAATTACCTTTCAGGTTGGAGGATTTATGAAATATTTTAAAGAAATATATGATTATAGAGAAATGATAATTTCTCTGGTAAGAAAAGATTTACGTGGAAGATATAAAGGCTCTGTGCTGGGATTCTTATGGACATTTATTAATCCGTTGTTACAGCTGCTGGTATTTACATTAGTTTTTTCAATTATTATGCGGGCAAGTTATGAACAATACTATTTGTTTTTATTTGTTGCACTCGTACCATGGATGTTCTTTGGCTCAAGTGTGCAGGATGGAGCATCGTGTATCATGCGGGAGTCAAATATGGTAAAAAAGATATATTTTCCCAGAGAGGTTATACCTATATCAACTGTGACAAGTGCCTTTATTAATATGATTCTTACGTTTGTAGTTGTATTTATTGTATTGCTTTTGTCAGGAAGAGGAGTTAATCCATTGGCCTTGTTATGTCTGCCGGTTGTAATGATAGTTGAATATGTTCTCTGTATGGGAATTGCATTAATAGTTGCAGCTGTTACAGTTTATCTTAGAGATTTGCAATATATACTTGGAATAGTAGTGATGGCTCTTCAGTATATGACACCAGTAATGTATGGGGTTGATATGGTTGAGAATGCTAATGTACCACAGATGTTAAAGACAATTTTTAATCTCAATCCGATGACTCCAATAATTAATATATATAGACAGATACTATATTATAAAGAGGTTCCAGATCTTTCTACGCTTGCGGTAGCTATAGTTACAGGAATAGTGTTTGTGGTTTTGGGAGCAATTATATTCAGAAAGCTTCAGCGAGGATTTGCGGAAGAGTTTTAATGGGTTAAGAAAGAGAGAACGAAATGCTTAATAATGAGAATTCCATAGAAGTAAAAGATGTATCAAAAAGCTTTAAAGTATATTATGACAAAGGTAATGAACTGAAAGAAAAGTTATTGTTTTGGAAAAGAAATTCATATGAAAACAGAGTTGTACTGGATAAAATAAGTTTTACGGTAAAAAAAGGAGAAGCAGTTGGACTTATAGGTAGAAATGGCTGTGGAAAAAGTACAACGCTCAAGCTTTTAACAAAGATTATATATCCAGATAGTGGATCTATTGAAATGTGTGGAAGAGTTTCAAGTTTGTTGGAATTAGGAGCAGGATTTCATCCTGATATGAGCGGCAGAGAAAATATATATATTAATGCTGCTATATTTGGACTTACCAAGAAAGAGATAGATGAAAGATTAGAGGATATAATAGCATTTTCTGAATTAGAGAAGTTTATAGATAATCCAGTAAGAACTTATTCATCTGGTATGTATATGAGACTTGCATTTTCGGTGGCAATTAATGTCAATGCGGATATTTTACTTATTGACGAGATACTTGCTGTTGGAGATGCTAATTTTCAGGCAAAATGTTTCGACAAATTAAGAGAAATAAAAGCTAGCGGAACGACTATTATTATAGTATCCCATGCTTTAGGACAGATTGAGGAAATATGTGATAAGTCAATATGGATAAAGGATGGTCATATAGAACAAGAAGGAGATCCACGAGAAGTTGATATAGCATATCTTGATTATATGAATGGTGAAAGATTAAGCAAGGATGAGCAGGAAAGAGCACGAATTCTAAGAATTGAGGCTGAACAGAGAAGATTAAAGAAAGTTGAGCAGCAACAGGAAGAAGCGGGAAATGAACAAAATGTTAATCGTCATGGAAGCTATGATGTAAGAATAGGTGATGTTAAGCTTATGAATGACGATGGTGTAGAGATTAATACAATAAAGACAGGAACTAAGGCGAGACTTGAAATCAATTATACTGTAAAAAATCCAACCGATGCATATATTGGTTATAGAATTCTGAGAGTTGATGGACAGTTATGTAGTGGAAGTAATACGAAGGCAGACAATATGCAGCCATATCGCTTTGATACGGAAGGAAAGATAGAAGTGGATTTCTTAAATGTCAGCCTTACTAAAAGTCAGTATTGGATTGATCTTTTTATCGAGAAACCAGATGGGACATGTGTTGACTATTATAGAGAGACAGTCAAGTTTAATGTTGTTTCTGATACAGATGATGTTGGAGTTGCAAGAATTGAACATTCTTGGAAAAATTGCTAATCAGAAAGGTGCATAATTATGAAAAGAAGTGAAAATGTATTTAATGTTTTATTAACAAAGAAAGAGAATACATTACAGATACTTATATCAGGATGGTATATCCCAGATAGTGATAAAGAATATTCTATTGTGCTTGAAGTTAATGGGAAAAGTCATGACTATAGCATTGAAAGATTGTATCGTAAAGATAAAAGGGAAGAATTGTATCAAAAAGGTCTTGATACTAAGATGAAAACAGGCTTTTTGTTAACTGCAGATGTTGATTATGTGGACATTAAAAAAATTGCATTGGTAGTGAACGATACTCTCAAACTCCATAATCTGGTTGAGCTTGATGCAAAGGATGTTATATATACATTGGAAACATCAAAATTGAGATATAATATAGATAAGATCTGGGTGGAAAAAACAGGTGATGAAAGAGAGCTGTACAAAATAACAGGATGGGCAGTTGCTAATTCTGGTACACAAGTGACTATAGATATAAGAGATTCGGCAGGCAAAACCATACCATTTAATTACATGCATACAGAACGATTGGATCTTATTGATAATGGGTATACAGAAAATAAAGAGGAGGCAAAGGGATTTGCAATCTCCTTCCCGGCAGAGTATAGAAATAGCAATATATATTTTATGACACCTGAAAAAAATATTATTATTAATATCAGTAAGGAAGAAAAACGACAAAAAAGAGTATACGAAATAGATAAATGGAAAAGATTTGTTAAGGCAGCAACACCTCATAATATTGCTAATCTTATAACTTATATTAAGGATAATGGTACATCCAATGTAAGGGAACATATATATAATTTTTTGTATGGATATATGGATCAACCAGAAATATATAGAAAGTGGTTTAAGATAAATAAAGTGTCAATACAGGAAATGGAAAAGCAGAAAACAACGCATTTTGAGTATGAACCAATGATAAGTATAATCGTACCAACATATAATACACCGATTGCATATCTAAAGGAAATGATTGAGTCTGTAAAGGCACAGACATATGCTAAGTGGCAGTTATGCATAGCGGATGGAAGCTGCGGCAATAAGGATTTAGAGAGTGTGTTAAAAGAATACTCCGAAGCGGATTCCAGGATACAGTACGTATTATTGGAAAATAATAGGGGTATTGCGGGAAATACAAACGCTGCATTAGAAATGGCTGTGGGAGATATAACAGCATTACTGGATCATGATGACACATTGGAACCAGATGCTTTGTATGAGATTGTAAAGGCTTTTCAGGAAGATAGTGTTGACGTTGTGTATACGGATGAAGATAAAATTCTTGGCCCTAAATGGATAAATGTAGATCCGAATTTTAAACCAGATTTTAATATAGATCTTTTAAGGTCTCATAATTATATAACACATTTTTATTGTGTTAAGACAAGGCTTATAAAAGAAACGGGAGGATTTCATGAAGAGTATGATGGAGCGCAGGATTATGACATTATATTAAGAACAACAGAAAATGCAAGAAAAATCAGGCATGTTGCCAGAATACTTTATCACTGGAGAATGCATGCTAACTCAACTGCTGCTAATCCGGCTAGTAAAGCATATTGCCATGAAGCTGGAAGAAAAGCCGTAGAGGATCATCTTAAAAGATTGGACATACCGGCTAAAGTAGAACTTAGTGAATTGTTTGGCGGAAGCAGGGTTATATATGATGTAAAAGGAAATCCTTTAGTGTCTGTTATTATACCCAATAAGGATCATATAGATGATCTCAATAAATGCATAGAATCTTTAATGACAGTTAATAGTTATAAGAATATTGAAGTAATTGTTGTTGAGAATAATAGTACAGATGAGGGAACATTTAAGTATTATGAATCAATCAAGAAAAAATATGAAAATGTTCATGTGATAACATGGAAAAGAGAATTCAATTACTCAGCAATCAATAATTATGGAGTTAAAAATGCTAAAGGTGACTACGTACTTCTTCTTAATAATGATACAGAGATAATAGCACCGGATTCAATTAAGGATATGCTTGGATATTGCATGAGAAAAGATGTTGGAATAGTTGGAGCCAAGCTTTTATATCCAGATGGAACAATACAGCATGCCGGAGTTATTGTAGGCCTTGGAGGAATAGCTGGACATGCGTTTGTGGGACTTGATGCTGATGCTTATGGTTATATGTCAAGGGCATATCTTACAAGTGATTATTCAGCTGTAACAGCGGCATGTCTTATGGTGTCAAAGGAAATATATAATGAAGTGGGTGGATTAAGCGAGGAGTATGCTGTAGCATTTAATGATGTGGATTTCTGCATGAAAGTAAGACGTAAAGGGTATCTTGTTGTTTATGATGCATTTTCTCAATGGTATCATTATGAATCCAAATCCAGAGGATATGAAGATACGGATGAAAAGCAGGCACGTTTCAAGGGAGAGATAGCAACATTTGAGAGCAGATGGCATAAAGAACTTGAAGAGGGAGATCCTTATTATAATCGTAATTTCCCAATGAATACAGACTCATATACATTGCAATTAGATTAATGAGGTAGCATATGTTTTTATCACGTGCGTTTGAGATTATTAATGAAGAAGGTTTCCGGACATTCTGTTATGCATTAAAACAAAAGCTGCGGGACAGAAAAAGTGAGGAAACAGTATATCAGACATATATAAGCAAGATAGAGCCACAAGTCAAATTAAAAAGTAATTCAGTGGATAAAATATCAGATTATATAATAGTGTGCGATGACAATGCAAGGCTTGTGTCAGATTATAAAGAAATTCTTGCTGGTTATGTAGAAGCAGCAGAAAGGTCTGGCAAGTCATATGATTATATATATGCAGATATGGATAAGGAGTCAGATGGGCACAGATATGCACCTGACTGTAAACCAGATTATTCTCCTGATACGTTGTTGTCATTTGATTATATAGGTGGTGTATATGCTGTTAAGAAAGAAAAGTATTATGAAGGTCTTGGCCTTTTGAAAAATGTAATGGAGAATCAGGATAATCCTGATAAATATGCTCTGTCACTTGCTATTCTTTCATGTTGTGAGAATGATAAGATTGGTCATATACATCATATTGTTGCGCATGAAACTGATATATCAGAGTGGTCAGAGCAGCGCTGTAGCAGCATCAGATTATTAAAACAAAAACTATTGTTTTCAAAGGGTATAGAGGCGCAGGTTGTTGAAGATAAAAAACACAACAATATAAGCCATATACATTATGGCATTAGTAAGGAAGATCTGGTCAGCATAGTGATTCCATCGAGGGATAATCCTAAGATTCTTGAATGTTGTCTTAGAAGTATTCAGAAGTACACTGCTATTGAGAATTATGAAATTATAGTTGTTGATAATGGAAGTAATGATAGCAACAAGGCTGTATATGAAAGGATGCTTAAAGGATTGGAGGTTCCAACACAATATATATATGAGAACAGAGATTTTAATTTCTCTTATATGTGTAATGCCGGAGCTGAGAAAGCGCATGGGAATCTGCTATTGTTTCTTAATGATGATATTGAAATAATCGGACAGGAATATGATGATACCGACTGGATATCTGTTCTTGCGGGGCAGGCTAAACAAAGCTGGAGCGGTGCTGTAGGAGCAAAGCTTTTATATCCGGATTCTTCATACATCCAGCATATCGGAGTTGTTAATTATGAGACAAGCTGTTTTGCACATTTGTATGCTAGAGCGCAGGATGATGATGGTATTAAAGCATATCGTAATTATGCGGATTATAACTGCTTATGTGTTACAGGTGCATGTATTATGATAGAAAAAGACAAATTCAGCAAAGCCGGTGGTTTTAAAGAAGAACTTTCAGTTACGCATAATGATGTTGATATCTGTCTTAGCCTGTATGAAAATGGATATTACAATGTGTTAAGAAATGATGTTGTTCTGTATCATCACGAATCATTTTCAAGAGGAGATGATGAAGTGGATGATGAGAAGAACAGAAGAAATATGAAAGCAAGGGAATTAACTTACAAAAGTCATCCTCAATTGGAAAAATATGATCCATTTTACAGCCCGCTGCTTACACAGGAAAAGAATGATTATGGATTCAACAGAGGAATATATTCTGTTATATATGTTAAACCAAAGAACGTACAACCAAGGAAAATACACGGAAATAATGAGCTGTGTGAGACAATTAAGATAACAGAAAGTGGATTCCGTGATGACTTTCAGTTAATGGGATTTGCATACAATGGAAAGAAAGTGTATTATAATCCCGTGATTTTGATATATAACGATAATGCGAGTTATCAGATAAAGGCAAGGTCATTGTGTGACAGAGTATTTCATTTGAGAAAAGGCGTGGAGGAAAACATTAATTTTGCACCTTTTTATTGTGGAATAGATACAGCAGACATGCAGGGTGGTGAATATAACATAGCCATATGCATAGATGGAAAATATTACAATACAGGAAAGAAAATGCAGATTTTGCTTCGCAAAACAAGGAGGTAAATTCCTCTCCTCACCAAGGGGTTCGGATTTTGCTTCGCAAAACAAGGAGGAACGTATGAAAACAACAGCACTTATTATGGCAGGTGGTAAAGGAGAAAGATTCTGGCCAAGAAGCAGAGTAAATATGCCAAAGCAGTTCTTATCTCTTACAGATGATGGTAAGACAATGATACAGCTTACTGTAGAAAGAATTAGTCCATTGGTTGATATTAAGGACGTGTATGTAGCTACTAATAAGAATTACAGAGAACTTGTTAAACAGCAGCTGCCTGGTATTCCAGAAGAAAATATTTTATGTGAGCCAATAGGCAGAAACACAGCACCATGTGTTGGACTTGGAGCTGTCCATGTTGCAAGCAAATATGAAGATGCAGTTATGATTGTGCTTCCATCAGATCATCTTATTAAGAATAATGAGATATTTGCGGACACATTTAAAGAAGCAGTGCAGATTGCAGAAGAAGGAGCTAATCTTGTAACAGTTGGAATAACACCTAACTATCCAGAAACAGGATATGGTTATATCAAATACAGCCAGTCTGATAAGAAGAATACAGCATATTCTGTAGAGCGATTCGTTGAGAAACCAGATCTTGAAAAAGCAAAATCATACCTTGCAGACGGAACTTATCTGTGGAATAGCGGAATGTTTGTATGGAAAGTATCTACTATTCTTGACTGCTTTAAGAAGTTCATGCCACAAACATACGATGGTCTGATGAAGATTAAGGCATCAATAGGAACAGCTACACAGGAAACAGTTCTTGAAGCGGAGTTCCCTAATCTTGAATCACAGTCTGTAGATTATGGAATAATGGAAAAAGCAGAGTCTATATATACACTTCCAGGAAACTTTGGATGGGATGATGTTGGTTCCTGGTTAGCTGTTGGAAGAATTAAGAAAAATGACGAAAGTGGAAATGTTATTAATGGCAATGTTGTTGCGGTTAATACAAGAGACTGTGTTATAGAAGGTGGAGAGAAGCTTATAGCAGCTGTTGGTTTAAGAGATGTTGTAGTTGTTGATACTAAGGATGCAACCCTTATTACAACTAAGGAAAATGCAGGAGAAATTAAGCAGGTGCTTGCAAAGCTTCGTGAAGAAGGAAAGAAAGAGTATCTCTAATTGAAAGAAAGAGGATGTTATGAATAAGAAGGTTCTGGTGGTTATACCAGCTTATAATGAAGAAGAAAATATTGTAAGAGTAGTGGATAATCTTATTAATAATTACAAAGATTTTGATTATGTTGTTGTAAATGATGGGTCAAGAGATAATACGGCTAAACTATGCAGGGAACACAATTATAATCTTGTAGATCTTCCTGTTAATCTCGGTCTTGCCGGAGCTTTTCAGGCAGGGATGAAGTATGCACTGGTAAATGACTATGATTATGCAATCCAGTTTGATGGAGATGGACAGCACAATCCCCAGTTTATTGCCGGAATGGAGCAGATGGCAGAAGAAAATGGACTTGATATAGTTATAGGCTCAAGATTTGCATCAGAAAAGAAGCCATTCACGGCCAGAATGCTGGGCAGCAGGCTTATAGAGTTCTGTATACTGATAACATGCCATAAGAAGATAAAGGATCCTACATCTGGGATGAGAATGTTTAACAAGAGAATGATCAAGAAGCTGGCAACAAGCATGAACTTTGGACCGGAGCCGGATACGGTAGCATATCTTACCAGATGTGGTGCTAAGGTTGGAGAGTATCAGGTAGAGATGAGTGAGCGAATTGCTGGAGAAAGTTATCTTAATCCGATAAATAGTATTAAATACATGTTTAATATGACAACATCAATATTGTTGGTGCAGTGGTTTAGAAAGAGAGGACTGTAAGTATGTCGTTAAGTTTAAAAATTGTCATGATTATAATTTCTATGCTTACATGCTTTTATATTGCAAGAAAGTTAAGAAAGTCACAGATGAATATTAATGATACAGTGTTTTGGATATTCTTTGCAGTTATTCTTGTGTTATTGAGTGTGTTTCCAGGAATTGCAAGCTGGGGATCAAGATTATTAGGTTTTCAGGCACCAGTCAATTTTGTATTTGTTGTAGTTATATTCTTATTGATATTAAGAATATTTATAATGTCAATCAAAATTTCGGTTTTAGAGGATAAATTAAAAAATCTCACAGAAGAAATTGGAATAAGAGAAAATATGTCTGATAAGAAATAAATCATTAAGGAATATATGATGAAAATTAGTTTTGATAACAGAGCAACCGATAAAGAAAAGTATATATGGAATATGCTGGGGAGTCTTAGTAATGCATTTTCTTCACTTATATTTTCAATAGCAGTTAATCGTTTTTTTGGAAGTAATAGTGGAGGAGTTTTTGCATTTGCATATTCTAATTCACAGCTTATGTATACAATTGGAACATTTGAGGTAAGACCATATCAGTCGACAGATGTATCTGAGAAATATTCATATGATACATATTTCTGGATGAGGATGATATCATGTGCAATTATGGTAATATGCTCTATTGTATATGCAGTATGTAATCCTTTTTCATTTGAGAAGACGGCGGTTGTCCTGTGTTTATGCGGATATAGGCTTATGGATGCTTTTTCGGATTTACTTGCTGGAAGATTTCAACAGAAAGACCGAATTGATATGTCGGGAAAGATATGCTTCATAAGAATTGTATTTTGTACGATAGCATTCATGATGGCGATGATTATATCAAGAAAGTTCCTTTTTTCTTGTATTATTTTATTGGCAGCTTCTGTGATTGCTTTGTGGATTAATGAATTCAGGGTTGTGTATGTAGAGGATAGAAGAAAGTATCAATTCGATATAAAGAAAATAGCAGGTCTTATGACAGAAGTATTGCCACTATTTATAGGATCGTTTGTCATGATGTACATTAATAATGCTTCTAAATATGCAATAAACAGTATTTACAGCGATGAAATTCAGAATATATATAATATATTGTTTATGCCGGCTTTTGTTATCAATCTATTTAGTCTTTTTGTATTCAGACCATTATTAATTAAAATGGCATTATACAGGGAACAGAAACAGTATGGCAGTCTTTTGAAAATAATATTAAAAATGTATCTGATGATAGTGGCAATAACAATTGTTGCTGTTGTTGGGAGCGCGTTAGTAGGCATACCGATTCTTTCAATATTGTATGGGGTTAATCTTGCTTCTTACAAAATCCAGCTCCTTTTTATTATGTCCTGTGGCGGAATAAGCGCTCTTATGACCTTTGCATATTATTGTATAACAGTACTTAGACAACAAAGATGGCTGCTTATAGCATATGGCGCAGCATTTCTGGTGGCATTGTTAATCACAAGAAGTCTTGTGAAGACGATGTGTATAAATGGAGCTATTCTGGCATATGCAGTATCTATTGGAATAATAGTGGCTATTTTTTCAGTTGTTATTTTTACTGTGATTATAAAACAAATGCATATTCAGAATAAAAATAAGAGGTAATTATGAAAAAACAGTATGATTCTGAGGTGTTAAAGAAACTTCAGTCAGT
>CAMDYG010000041.1 GCA_945910225.1 uncultured Eubacterium sp.
TTATTATGCTGCTTTCTGTATAAGACCAGCCTTAGTTATCGCATATCTTACTGTCTTTCCAAGCAGTGTCGCAACAACAATCTTAATTATATCAAATACAATAAATGGAAATACACATACTGTAAGTGCATATGTGACTGTGCATTTCATAAGATATACAAACCATATCGTACCAAATGCATATGCAACAGCAGTTGCTACTACCCATCCAAGCATTGTAACAAAAACATTTCTGTGTGAAAGCTCAATCGCAACTCCACCTATAAGTGCCATGAATATGAAACCTATAAGATATCCGCCTGTTGGTCCGAGAAGCTTTCCTAATCCACCTGCAAATCCTGAAAACACAGGGAGTCCTACAGCTCCAAGTAACAGATATATGCAATAACTTCCTGTTCCTGCCCACAATCCTAATACATATACAGTGAAGTAAATCACAAGATTAGTAAGTGAAATCGGCACTTCACCAATAGGCACTGAAAGTGGTCCAAGAATACATGTAACTGCTGCCATCATAGCCATGAATGTCAGTTGATAAATTGTAACCTTTTTGCTCTTCATAATTAACGTCCTCTTTTCAAATAAAGTAATACAACATGTGTTATTTTACACATACGCCATTTAATTGTCAACTCATTTTAATTATAAGTTAACATTAATTACAGTGCATACATTATAATACAAAAAACTGAATGAAAACATATCATTTTCCAGCCAGTCAGTTAATTATTGTAATATATATTGTATCATTCCTGGTCCAAGATCTGGTGTTGGTCTTGCAATGAATCCGTGCTTTTCATAAAATTCTTCTCTTCCCTTGGCACACATCAGACATAACATCATTCTGGTACCTGGCATAGTAATACTCTTTACATATTCTATCAGATGTTCTATAAGCATGCTTCCAATATGTTTTCCCTGATATTCCGGTATAATTATAAGATCCTGAATATAACTTATAACAGATTCATCACCTACAATTCTTCCCATTCCAATTGGTTTTTCATCATCATATACAGTAAACACCTTAACACTGTTACCAAGTGCTTTTCCTGCCTGCTGTCTTTCTAATTCAATCCATCCAACCTGTTTTCTTAACGAAAGATATATATCAACATCTCTCACATCTTCTACTATTCTTATCATAATTATATTATCCTATTTTATTTTTCAAACGATTGGTATTATACTCGCTTTATCATTTAATGTCCAGTGTGATATAATATTCCAAAAAACGGAGGTGTAATAATCAATGATAACAGTATCAAAAGATAATTCTGGAGACTATAATTCTATTCAGGAAGCAGTCAATTCTATAAATCCTGGTTCTCCGGAAACTATATTTATAAAAAAAGGAATCTATAAAGAACGTGTAGAGATCAGGACTGACAACATAACTCTTATTGGTGAATCGCGTGATGAAACAATTATTACAGAAGGATATTATGCCCGCATGATCATGCCTGATGGTTCTAAGCGTGGAACATTCCGTTCTTACACATTTCTTGTATATGCCAACAACTTCACTGCAAGCAACATAACATTTGAAAACAGTTCAGGATTTGGTGATCTTGTTGGTCAGGCAATTGCAGTATACGCAGAGGGTGACTCTATCCACTTCAAAAACTGTAAAATTCTTGGACATCAGGACACTCTTTTTACCGGTCCTCTTCCATTAAAAGAAAAACAGCCCGGCGGATTTACCGGACCAACTATTGATGGAGCACGCCGCCTTGTCCACCAGTTATATGAAGACTGCTATATAAGCGGAGAAATTGATTTTATATTTGGCAGTGCGACAGCATACTTTAAAAATTGCACTCTTTTTGCACTTAACCGCAATCAGGACATTAACGCATACTACACTGCACCTTCAACTTATGAAGGACAAACATTTGGATATGTATTTGATCACTGTACATTCACCGGTAACTGTCCTCCAAAAAGTGTTGCATTAAGCCGGCCTTGGCGTATATATGCCAAAACTGTATTAATCAGCTGTGAATATTCAGACCAGATTATTGATGAAGGTTTTACCGACTGGAATAAACCTGAATCTCATGATACAGTATATTACGCAGAATACAACGGACATGGTCCCGGATATGTTCCAGAAAAAAGAGCAGCCTATGTCCACCAGTTAGATAAATCACAAGCTGCTATGTACACATTAGAAAATGTTATGAAATCTTAATTAATAGTCAATGAACCAAGCGATGTTCCTGATGATGTAGCAGACATTACTGACCCTGCTATTGAATTGGCATCGCTTTCTTTAACCTGAAAAATGATAACAACATCTTTGCTTTCCCCCGAAGAAAGCTTATAATTCTTCAATGCAGTAATATCATTCTTTAACAATGATGCTGAGTTATTAACACTCTTTCCTCCGGTTGTAAGCTTTATAACAGTACTGCCCGATGAGTTAAGTATAATATCTGAACCACTTGTGTTAGTTATCTTTAATTCAACAGCAACCACCTCACATCCAGACTGTGCCGGCACTGAAACAGAATAACTGTCTGCCGGATATGAACTTCCTGTAACATAATCCTTATATGTAAGAGTAACTCCATTAAGGCCTAATGCTTCAGGTAAACCTGCAAGAAGATCTGCTGATGCTGACGAAGATGCTGTTCCATGTGAAGATGTACCCTGCATTGACCCCTGTGTTGTACTCTGTGACTGCGATGCCTGTGTTGTCTGCTGTACAGAATCTCCCGCTGCCTGCGTAGACTGCTGTGTTACCTGTGTTGTATTCTTGTTACCAGTTCCTGTATATGTGTTACCTGCTGAATTCAGTTTCTGATACTTCCACTCATTCTCATAAGAATATTTTAGAAGTGTTCCAGCTATATATTCTGCTACAAGATCATTCTGCTCTGTCGTAAGTGAAATATCATTCTTACCACATCCAGCCAGAGAAATACAGCACAATAATACACCTGCAACTGTAAATATCTTTTTCATAATTAACTCCTGCCTAGTATAATATAAATTAATTATAACATATCATGATTTACAATCAAGATTAAACCAGAATTCCACTCCATCAGATACATTTCTGACACCATAGCTTTGTCCCATTGAATCCATTATTGCTTTAACAATTGACAATCCAATGCCATTGCCTCCATATTCCCTGGTTCTTGCTTTATCTGTTTTGTAGAACTTTTCCCATATTCTTTCCAGATCTTCCAGAGCAATATTTTTACCGCTATTATAAACAGTTACTTTTATTGTTCCGCCATCATCACTCTTCTGGGTTCTGACTTCTATTCCTTTTCTTCCATCACAATGATTAAGTGCATTAGAGATGTAATTAGTAAGAACTTCTTCTGTCTTATATTCATCTGCCCATACATAATTACTCTCATTTCTGTTATCAAAGATTATGCTCATATTCTTCTGTCCAGCTCTTATGGCATTAGCATCAACAACCGAAGCAATCAGTTCGTTAATATTAAATCTGTCCATTTCCGGCTCATCATTTCCGAATTCTATCTGATTAAGAGTAAGAAGTCTCTTTACCATAGTATTCATTTTATTAGCTTCATCCATAATAACATCACAATAAAATTCCATGCTTTCAGGATCGTCTGTAATGCATTCTTTCAGTCCTTCTGCATATCCCTGAATCAAAGCTATAGGCGTCTTTAATTCATGCGATACATTTGACAGGAAATCTGTTCTCATAATCTCAAGCTTTTCTTTCTTGTCAATATCTCTCTTAAGTTCTATGTTAGCTTTCTTAAGTTCCGCGATATTCTGTTCAAGCTTTTCAGACATGTTATTCATGCTTTTGCCAAGCAGCCCGATTTCGCCTTTATCACTGCCTTCATACTTTACATCAAAATCCATTTCTGACATTCTTTCTGCAATATTAGAAAGCTGCTTTATCGGTCTTGTTATGTATGATGAAACAATAAATGCTGCTATTATTCCAATAACAAGAATAGCCCCTCCAACATATTTAATAAGTGTTGTCGAGATATTGACATTGTCCTTTATTCCCTTTATTGGAGTTCTTAATATAATAGAATATCCATTATCCAACGTTCCCCATATTTCAAGATAATAATCACCAAGCCTGTCATCATATACTTTCTGTAAAGTGTAATTATCATTAGAACTTATTATTGTTCTATTCTCAACAATAGAATTTCCAGACATATCTATAATGTCTTCCAGTCTCTTCTTATGTTCTTTCTTGTTATCAGCCGGATCATCCGGTATATCATCTGGCGAATCAGTAGTATCCTTTTCATCTTCGCCGCTTTCCTGCGAGTCGGAATTCTTAGGCTCTGGCGCTTTATCGGGACTATCACTGTTCTTAAATATATCTCCGTTAAAAATGCTCATACGGAGTCTTTCCATCATTGAATCATCCCCCTGTGTACTTACATATATAGTACACCAGCTGCTATCAACAACAAGCACAGATATTCCTTTAGCTGTTGATATATTCTCCATATCAGCACACATAGTATCCTTATCAATTTCTGAATCTGTGTACTTCTGCATAATATCATTAACAGTCTCATATGAATTAATCATGCTGTTTTGCTTTCTGTTCATATACACTTTGCCTGAAAATATCCCATTAAATATAATCAGAAGAACAACAAGACACGCAACTGTTGCTACCATAAGAAGCGTTATCTTAAATTTAATTGAATGAATTTTCATATTCTTCTTCCCTTCATATCTGTATATAATCAGTCAACAATAAACTTATATCCCATCCCCCAGATAGTCTTGATGTAATCACCTTTCTCGCCCATTTTCTTTCTTAACTTCTTAACATGGGTATCAATTGTTCTTGCATCTCCATAATAATCATAATTCCATACATTGTTAAGAATCTTTTCTCTTGATAATGCAAGACCTTTATTCTCCACGAAATAAGTAAGCAGTTCAAATTCTTTATAGCTTAATTCTATTTCTTCGCCATCAATCTTGACAATATGTGCTGCTTTATCAATAGTAATTCCGCCTATCTCGATTATCTCATTACTGTCAACGCCATATGCACGTCTTATAATCGCATCAACTCTCGCTGTAAGTATCTTAGGCGAAAATGGCTTGGAAATATATTCATCAGCTCCACATTCAAATCCCTGTAATTCGTCCATTTCTTCGCCTTTAGCTGTAAGCATGATAATAGGGACTTTGGAATCTTTCCTGATTTCCCTGCACACTTCCCAGCCATCCATTCTCGGCATCATAACATCAAGAATTATAAGAGCAATATCTTTATTCTCCATAAATGTATCAACTGCTTCAACACCATCAGCTGCTTCAATGACAATATATCCTTTTCTTGTAAGGAAATCACTGACAAGCTTTCTCATCCTGCTTTCATCATCTACTACCAAAATCTTCATCTCATCCATATGTAATCCTCACTTTCACGTGAATTAATTGTCTATATATTATCTGATAAATATGTTTAAAATGTGTACTGCATTTATAAATATCTTATTACGCCTACTTTGCTGGCTTCTGTGTTCCTGCCTTGGCAGCTGATTCATACGCTGACCGCTTTGATTCAAGTTCTGTCTCTCTTGAATTAAGTTCTTTCTCTTTTTCTTTTAACTTAGTTTCCTGAGATTCAAGCTCTGTCTGCCATGATGAATACTTATTCTGTAAATTAACCTCATAATTGACTACATTTGAATTCGAGCTTGTCTTAAGAATAAGGAACATCGCAATAACAGCAATAACAAGAAATACATTAAGAATCATTATCTTCACAAAATTATTCTTATACTTTGCAACCTGTATTGATAAAGTATGCAGCTCACTCCTATGCTCATTTCTTTCACGTCTCTGGTCAATTGCAGCCTGCGTCTCACTTTTTACTGGAATCGGCTTAATCTTATCATCTGGAATTTCTGGTGAATTATACAAAAACTGCTGCAGGCCTTTGAGGTAATTAAGTCCAATGGATGTATAAAATAGCTGTCTGTCTATTATTTTATTATAAAGGACATACACCTGTCTTGGATCTTTGCTGTCCGTCTTTCCCGATAGATACTTAATCGCATTCATCTCATCTTTAGCTTCCTGCGCTTCTTGCTTTGTCTTGAATGTATATCCACCGACAACAAAGTCCCTGTCTATATTATTCATATTCTTATTATCACTCATAAGCTTCACTTCCCACGCACATTTTTGTTAATTGTAACATTAAATCTCATTATCTACAAACCAAACATTTCCCGGCATATCTTTTTGCCACTCTCCGTCTTAAAAATGTTTTCATATGCCTTTAAAGCAGCTTCTTTCGTCAGATTATCCTCATACAGATTAACTAAGAAATCTGACTCAACAAGTATCTGGTAATCAATGCCGTCAATATTGTTGTATGTATGGTGATGTCCTATCAAATACTGCACTCTTTCTGATACTTCACGATCAAAGCCAAGCCTGCCAAGAAGTTCTGCAGCAATAGCAGGGCCTTCTTTTTCCTGCAGCTTGCCGCCACACTCACCATACTTTTCTTCACATGTGTGAATCCCGATATCATGTGTAAGTGCCGCTGTTTCGATTATAAACAGACATTTGTCATCAACATTTTCCATCTGTGCAATCAGCTTTGCATAGCTGTGAACCTTGCAAAAATGCTGTATTCTTTTAGCGTCTCCTTTATATAATTCAATCATTGCCATATGAAGTCTGTTAATCATAGTGTCTCCTTTTAATAACCAAGTGTATCATTTACAAGTATTACATGTATTCTTCCGACATGGCGTGAATATCTTGTAATCAGGAACTGACAGCATAATGTGTCTGGTGATTTGCAGTCAAAGCATTTGCCGGTTGTTTTACAAGGTGTCTTGACATCAAAATTCTGCGCATTGGTTGGTGCAGCTATATTTCTTGCACGCTTCATTGCCGAATCGAGGTCTGAACAGACTTTATTCATTCCAACTATGAAGATTACCTTCTTTGGTCCCTGTGCTATGCATGAAACACGGTTAGAATTGCCATCAATATTTACAAGTATTCCATCACTTGTCATTGCATTTGCACTTGATAAGAACACATCAGCATCATATGAAGCCAGAAGTCCCTCTCTCGGAGTCATCTTAGAACGGTCTATATAATTGTAATTGCCCTCCTTCAAAGCCTCCACAAGTCCAATCTCCTGCGCGCTGTGGCAGCCACCCATAGCAATTGTGCTTTCCTCGTCAATTAACTCCAAAGCCTGCTTTAAAGCTGCTTCTTTATCCTCTGCATAATATCCTGACATATTTCGTGACTGTAAGCCCTTAATTACAGTCTGTGCCAGTACTTCATTTCTTTTCTTTACATTTTCGTCCATGTTCGTATCCTCCAATCTATGTAAATATTTAGTATGCCTATTATAGCACAAATCCTTTTACTTCCTTTATGCTTCATAACAAAATAAATATAGTTCTTATGAGTTATCCATAACATTTTCTACATAAAATTTAAGGAAATCATGTATCTCCATATTATATTCTTTCTCAAATCTTTTTTTAACATTTTCTTCCAGTTCCAATCTTTCGTGAAATGAATCTTCATAATATCTGACCATGCTTTCAACTACATTCTGACAAAATGGTGTTCTGTTATGTATTCCATTTAATTTTTTATCATCCCAGTTAAAACCATATGTAACGCCATACTCTTTTTCTTTGTACAAAATACAAAAATCATAGTCGCCGCCATCTCGGGTCAATATTGGCGATGTAAAGCTTGTACTAGCCAATACAATATCTCTGTTAGCTTCATAAACCCCATAAATAATATTTATATTATGGCTTTCAATATTGAAATCCCCAAATTTTCTGTTACCTATCAGTTGTCTTCTCTGAGCATCTGTCAATTCAACCAGACTTAAATCTATGCCTACTTCATCACTATCAATATAATCATCCCGCCAATCAGCATGTTTATTAGATATCTGCTCACTTTTTTCTTCATCAACCACATTATCCTGAATGAAATCCAACTGTTCAGTATTATCATTGCTGTTTACCCGATCTTTATCTTGTATAAAGCACTTAGGATTTTCAGAAATTCTTTGCAGATTAGTAGCAAATAACTGAAGATGTTTTCGCTGAAATTTTAAATCCGTACCAAACTGTCTGTTGACCGCAGACATTTTTACAGACACTTTCCCATACTGTGATTCACCATCAAATTTTATTTCCTTACCACCAAGAACATTTTCAACTTCAACATTTTTTATACTATCATTCTTTATGATATAACATTTATAAAACTTACCCCACAAGTCAAACACAGCAACCATAACATTTTCATCAGTTGTTGCAACAAATGCCTTGCAATCAGATATGGAATGTCCATGGTGCATTATAATATAAGATATCCTGTCTCCATCTGGTTCTTCCATATCAACCAGAATCTCATCTCCGTGTGTAAACTCATCTTCTTTTAAAACTTCAGAAAATGTATCTTTATATAATTGTGTACAAAACACATTTTTAAACCTCATATTCTACCCCTGACTAATATCATAAACCTGCCATATTATTGTATAATTTCTACTTGATACTCATAACAAACTTTTCAAGCTTCTCTTCATTATCCTTTGCAGCATTACTATTGCGGTCTGCTAACGCAACCTGATTTTTTAGATTCTTAAGACTCTTTGACAGCTGCAGAAGGCATCTGTCATTGTCACCACCACCGCTGAATGTAAACACAGCATCAATTTTATCTGCCACGCCGTAATTCTTTATAAATGTGTTGACTGGAGACGCAGGCATTCCTGCCCATACTGGCATACCTAATATAATTTCATCATAATAATCTATATTATCAGGAACACCTTTTATCTTAGGTCTCCTTCCAAATGTTGACTGCATTCCTCCAACAAGCATTTGTCTTACTGTATTTTTCGGTAATGGCTTAACTAAATCTATCTCAAATATTTTTGCTCCTAACCTTCTTGCAATAATCTCCGCTGCTTCTTTTGTATTACCTGATAACGAATAATAAACAACTGCTCTGCTCATAGCACGCCTCCTGACTTATGTGTTATATTTATTTTACGCTATTGCATATTAAGTATCAAGACTCCTTACACATATAACCACACCGCATAAATATTCTGTGATATCACTTCAGTATGCATAATTATGCTGCCATATCACTTATCCAGGTGTAAATGCATACGAACCCAACTAATTTCAATAGTTTAATACGTCTTTTTCGATAATCTAGATAAATCTTGAGACAAATTTACATACTAAACCTCTATCAACCGGCATCTTAGTATGTATTTTTATAATATTTCAATGCAAATCAAGAAGAAAATGTACAAAAATGCGTACTAAATGTCTTATTTCCAGTCATTTAGTATGTATTAGTCTTCTTATTCTCTCAATATTAAAAACAATTTGACAAACTAAGCAAAATAAAATTCATCCGGTTCACGAACCACATGGAAATCGAATTCTTCGCTCTGGTCGGCGTAAAACCAAGGTTCCCCGAACCTCGTGCGCCCCTGTCCAAAAGCCTCGGCTTCGCCACGCTTTATCCATTAATAAGACTCCCCTCTGGTCCATAGGAAAAGGGAGCGAAGAAGCTCACGCTTCCTCACTCCCTTTTCCTATGGACCAGAGGGGAGTCGAACCCCTGTCCGAAAACCCATTCCCTGTTCTTCTACTATCATAGTTGATTATTTGACATTCCCTCCAGTACACGGAAATCAACACCCTTGTACCTTTAGTAGCTTCATGATACGACCAGCACCTCAAAGCTTTGGTACTGTCGTTTCCTACATGTTCGAAGCCTGAGTCTTAAAGTGTAGGTGCTTTAAGTCAGACTGCTGCAATTAGGCAGCGTATGCTAAATTATCGTTAGCGTTTATATTTAAGTTTGGATTTTGACGCTTTCCTGCGGATAGCTTCACCAGCTTCAAGATCCCCGTCGAAACCTTTACTAGCCCGTGTGTAAGCAGTTTTACCTGCTTAGATATATTAACATCGGCATAATGTCAAGTCAATGCGCTTGTGATTCAAAACTGATAAAATATTTCTAAAATCTGAGATTTTTATTCTTAAATTCCTTCTGTGCCTCTCTCTGCTGGTCTTTCTTAGCAATAGAATCTCTCTTATCAAAGTTCTTCTTACCTTTTCCAAGTCCAATCTCCATCTTCACCTTTCCCTCTTTCAGATATACCTGAAGTGGAACAAGTGTGTAACCTTTGATTGTAAGCTCCCCTGTGAGCTTATTAATCTGGGTCTTGTGAAGAAGAAGTTTCTTAGGTCTTAAAGGGTCTTTGTTAAAAATGTTTCCCTTCTCATATGGTGTAATATTCATGCCTAAGACATACACTTCACCATTCTCAATCTTGATGTAAGATTCCTTAATTGAGCATTTTCCGGCTCTGATTGATTTAACTTCAGTGCCGTGAAGCACCATACCTGCTTCGTATTTCTCTTCTATAAAATAATCAAAATATGCTTTCTTATTATTCGCTATAAGTCTGTTTCCTGATGCGCTTGTTTTTGATGCCATGTCAGTCTCCATTCTATTCCATGCAAATTCTATGCAAATGCAAAATCTATTGTTCTTAATATCTTATCGGTGCCTATGACAACTACCTTAACCTTCTGTCCGAGCTTGTAGCTTCTGTTTCCAAGTTCTCCCACCATCTCATAGTGTTCCTCGTCAAATGTATAGAAGCCCTTCATATTATTAACTGAAACCATGCCCTCGATAGTATTTGGAAGTTCTACATATACGCCCCATGCGGTAACACCTGAGACAACTCCGTCAAATGTTTCTCCAACAAACTGCTCCATATACTCAGCCATCTTAAGCTTGTCAGTATCTCTTTCAGCGTCTGCCGCACGTCTCTCCATCGCACTCGTCTGGACAGCAACATCCGGTAATATTGCGTCATAATGATCAGCTCTCTTAGGACTTAGTCCACCATGAAGATTCTCCTTGATAATTCTGTGAATCTGTAAATCAGGATATCTTCTGATAGGCGATGTAAAGTGGCAGTAATACTTGGCTGCAAGTCCAAAATGTCCTACACATTCAGTAGTGTACTTTGCCTTCTTCATAGAACGGAGTGTCAGTCTGCTTATAAGATTTTCAGCATCAGAGCCCTCTATCTCAGAAAGAAGCTTCTGAATCTCTTTAGGTCTTAAATCATCAGTAAGCCTTAAAGTATAACCGAAATTATTAATAAATGTAGCTAACTTACGCATTTTCTCCGGGTCAGGATTCTCATGAGTTCTATATAGAAATGGCATATCCTGCCAGAAATAATCCTCTGCAACAGTTTCATTAGCAGCAAGCATAAAATCTTCAATAATCTTAGTTGCTACATTTCTGTCATACGGCTTAATATCAGTCGGGTGGCCATTCTCGTCAAGTATAATCTTGCTTTCAGGGAAATCAAAATCAACCGAACCTCTTGCAAATCTCTTCTTTCTAAGAAGCTCCGCAGCCTCTTCCATCATATGAAACATTGGAACAAGCTCTTTATACTTCATAATTTCATTGGTATCATTATCTACAAGAATCTTTTTTACGCTTGTATAGCTCATTCTTCTATCTACATTAATGACAGTCTCACATATTCTGTGTCCTACAATATTGCCTTTCTCATCAATATCCATAAGACAGCTGAGTGCAAGCCTGTCCTCGCCCTGATTAAGTGAACATATCCCATTAGATAACTTATGTGGTATCATTGGAATAACTCGGTCTACAAGGTAAACACTCGTACCTCGTTTAAGTGCCTCTTTATCAAGTGTACTTCCCTCCGTAACATAATGACTTACATCCGCAATATGCACACCAAGATGATATACAGGACCTTCCTTTGATATTGATACTGCATCATCCAAATCCTTTGCATCCTCGCCATCTATAGTAACCATCTGAACATTTCTTAAATCAACTCTTCCAGCTTTATCCTTCTCACTTACCACATCGGGGATATCATTAAGTGCCTTCTTAACTGATTCGGGAAACTCCACTGGTAAATCATATGCCTTGATAATAGACATTATGTCTACACCAGGATCATCAATATGTCCAAGCACCTCTGTAATCTTTCCCTGCGGATTCTTGCTCTGACTGCCGTAATCGCTTATCGAAGCAACGACCTTAGAGCCTTCAACCGCCCCATTCATGAATTCCTGTGGTATGAATATATCACAGCCAATCTTCGCATTATCAGGTATAACAAATCCATAAGTTCTGTTCTTCTGGAATGTTCCGACAACCTCTTTAACTTCGTGTTCAACAATGGCAACAATCCTGCCTTCCGCTCTCTTACCACCATTCTTCTCTGTAGTTATCACAATCTTAACCTTATCATGATAGAAAGCATTCATTGTGTCATTAGCCTTAACAAATATATCGTCTTCCCTGTCAGGTATCACAACAAAGCCAAATCCCCTGCTTGTACTTTCAAATGTTCCAACAAGTGCTACATTCTCAGGTTTCATATACTTGCCTTTCTTAGACACTCCTATAGTTCCATCTGCAACAAGGCTATCAAGCACTTCCATAAGCTCAGAGCGCTGACTCTTCGGAATATCAAGAAGAATAGCGATTTCTTTAGCTTTCATTGGAACATACAGTTCATTATTAAGAATCATATCAGCAAGCATATGTCTTCGCTGTTCAAATATATCCTTCTCCATATCCCTTATATCCCTTTCTAATCATAAAATCATGCGGCCCACAGCCAGCTTTTATAAAAGTAAAAAACACTCTTAAGAAATCTTTGTTTTCTTAAGAGTGTCCGTAATTTAGAAATTAAAATTAAGTATAACTGCTATAACAATAAAAAGAATTACAAGAATCTTGGTTATCTTAACAAGCTTGCCTTCCATTGAACGTCCCTTGTTCTTACCCCAGTATGAATCAGCAGCACCACTAATTGTTCCTGACAATCCGTTCTGCTTACTTTCCTGCATAAGAATTATTATTGCTAAAGCTATACAAATTACTACAAATACTCCCATTAAACCAATTCTTAATACATCTCCGACAGACATATGAAACAATGGAATTATCTTATTCATACTATCCTCATTCCTGCGCCAAAGTGCGCCTTTTATTACATAATTATGCCAATACGGCAACATAGGTTATTCTATCACAATTAAACATCTTGTGCAAGAAGATTGTGAAATTAATTCTCTATTGTAAAGCATTTTTCTTCAATCAATTAATTCTTCTTTACAAGAAGTGACTCGCCTGTCATCTCAACTGGCTTCTCAAGTCCCATAATTTCAATAAGTGTAGGAGCAATATCACATAATTTTCCGCCTTCACGAAGTGTATAATTCTCATCATAATTAACAAGAATAAATGGAACCGGATTAGTTGTATGTGCTGTATGTGGAGCACCTGTTTCGTAATCAATCATCTTCTCAGCATTACCATGATCCGCACAGATAAAGAGCACTCCATCCACATCCTTAACTGCATCTACAGCCTTGCCAACAAGTTCATCAACCTTCTCTACAGCCTTGATTGCTGCTGGAATAACACCTGTATGTCCAACCATATCAGGGTTAGCAAAGTTAATAATAATAACATCATATTTGTCAGACTTAATAGCCTCTACTAAGTCCATACCAACCTCTGGTGCACTCATCTCTGGCTTTAAGTCATAAGTTGCAACATCCTTAGGTGAGTTAACAAGTAATCTGAACTCATCAACATTAGGATCTTCAACTCCACCATTAAAGAAGAATGTAACATGTGCATACTTTTCTGTCTCAGCAAGTCTTAACTGCTTCTTTCCATGATTAGCAAGAAATTCGCCTAATGTATTCTTAATATGCTCTTTCTTGAATGCAACCTTCTTGTTAGGAATTGACTCATCATAATCCTTGAAGCATACAAATGTTAATGGAATAAATCCAGTCTTTCTCTCAAATCCTGTGAACTTATCATCACAGAATGCTCTTGTCATCTCTCTTGCACGATCTGGACGGAAGTTAAAGAATATAACTGAATCATTAGCCTTAACTAATGAAAGTGGCTGTCCATCCTTGCAGATAACTGTTGGCTCAACAAACTCATCTGTCTTACCATTGTCATATGATTCCTGAAGTGCAGCAGTAGCTGACTCAGCCTTGATTCCCTCACCAGTTACAAGTGAATCATAAGCCTTTTCTACTCTGTCCCAGTTATTATCTCTGTCCATTGCATAATAACGTCCTGATAAAGATGCTACCTTACCAACTCCGATTTCTGCCATCTTGTTCTCAAGAGTCTCAACAAATCCCTTAGCTGATGCTGGAGGTGTATCTCTTCCGTCAAGAAATGCATGAACATATACCTTAGATACTCCCTGCTGCTTTGCCATCTCTAAAAGACCATATACATGGCTTAAATGACTGTGAACACCACCATCTGATAAAAGTCCGAAAAGGTGAAGATCTGAATCATTCTTCTTGCAGTTCTCCATTGCTTCAAGTAATTCTTCATTCTTAAAGAATGTACCATCCTCAATATCCTTAGTAATTCTTGTAAGATCCTGATAAATAATTCTACCAGCACCAATATTCATATGTCCTACTTCTGAATTACCCATCTGTCCATCTGGAAGACCAACAGCAAGTCCTGAAGCGTATCCCTTCTGGAATGGGCATTCTTTCATAAGCTTATCCATAACAGGAGTATTAGCTAAAGCAATAGCATTACCTTCTGTTCTATCATTTAAACCATAACCATCAAGTACCATTAAAACTACTGGTTTCTTACTCATATTCTGATTCTCCTTTAAATGTATGTTTTCAAATATTTGCCTATAGCATGATATCACATTTGCACAAAAAATCAAAGACCTTGTCTTGAATATTATCATCAAAACAAGGTCAATTCATTCATATCTACTTATTATAATTAACAATATCTGCAAAATCAGGCTTAAGACTTGCGCCTCCAACCAGACCGCCATCAATATCAGGCTGTGCAAAAAGCTCTGCGGCATTAGATGCATTAACGCTTCCACCATACAGAATTCTTATCTGATCTGCTGTTTCCTTATCATACAGTTCTACAAATACTGTTCTTATAAATCCGCACACTTCCTGTGCCTGGGCAGTGGTTGCAACCTTTCCTGTTCCAATAGCCCAGATTGGTTCATAAGCAACTATTGTATGAAGAACCTGTTCTCTGCTAATACCAACATACGCCTCAACAATCTGCTCTTTGATAAACTCTAGCGTTATTCCCTGCTCTCTCTGTTCCAGCGACTCACCACAACACAATATAGGAATAATATTATGCTCCAATACCTTGTGCATCTTAAGATTCAATACAGTATTGCTTTCATTAAAATAGTTCCTTCTTTCAGAATGTCCAATAATAACATGAGTAACACCTGCATCAACAAGCATCTCCGGCGACAATTCCCCAGTGAATGCGCCCTTCTCCTGATAATATACATTCTCAGCACCGATATGTATATTAGAACCCTTAACAGCCTCAACAACAGGCACAATATCTATAGATGGCACACAGAATACAACATCAACATCAGGGTTATTAACATTAGGTCTCAATTCAGTAACTAGCTTAACCGCCTGACTTGGCGTCATATTCATCTTCCAATTGCCAGCTATTACTTTTCTTCTCATTCTACGCCTCCTCGCAAGAAATTATCCATATATCAATATATATGGACAAGCTTCTTCAATTATTCCGATATAACTATCCTAGTGCTAAGATAATAACATATTTTCATATAAATTTCAATAGTAGATTGTGAAAAAAATAACAAAAATACAGACCCCCGATATTAAACCGAAGGTCTGTTATATTACATAAAAGAAATGTTTTTATCAGATAAATTACTTATCATTAGCAGCAACAACACCTGGAAGTTCCTTACCTTCAAGGAATTCAAGTGAAGCTCCACCACCTGTAGAGATATGAGTCATCTTATCTCCAAATCCTAAGTTATTAACAGCTGCTGCTGAATCACCACCACCAATAATAGTTGTAGCATCTTTAAGCTGTGCAAGTTCTTCTGCAACAGCAATTGTTCCTGCTGCAAAGTTAGGGAACTCAAATACGCCCATAGGTCCATTCCATACTACTGTCTTGGCATCCTTTAACGCATCCTTGTAAAGTTCGCATGTCTTAGGTCCGATATCCATACCCATATCATCATCTTCCTGATGTCCTGCAACTACAATATGTGAAGGAGAATCATTGCTGAATTCCTTAGCAACAACTGTATCAATAGGGATAAGCATCTTAACGCCCTTCTCCTCTGCCTTCTTCATCATATCCTTAGCATAATCAAGATAATCGTCCTCTACTAAAGACTTACCAACTTTACCTCCATGTGCTTTCTGGAATGTATAAGACATACCACCACCGATGATAAGAGTATCAACCTTATCAAGTAAGTTGTTAATAACAGAAATCTTTGATGAAACCTTAGATCCACCAAGAATAGCAACAAATGGTCTTACTGGATTGTTAACTGCATTACCAAGGAAGTCAATCTCCTTCTGCATAAGATATCCAACAACAGCTGTATCAACAAACTGTGTAACACCAACATTAGAACAATGTGCTCTATGTGCTGTACCAAATGCATCATTAACGAATACATCTGTAATAGAAGCTAAATCCTTAGAGAATGCTTCACCATTCTTAGTCTCTTCTGGTCTGAATCTTGTATTCTCAAGAAGAATAACATCTCCATCATTCATAGCAGCAACTGCAGCTCTGGCATTGTCACCTACAACAGTATCATCTGCTGCAAATTTAACTTCCTGACCAAGAAGTTCTGAAAGTCTCTTTGCAACTGGTGCAAGAGAAAATGCAGCATCTGGTCCCTTTGGCTTTCCAAGATGTGAGCAAAGAATAACCTTTCCTCCATCAGCAATAAGCTTCTTGATTGTTGGAAGAGCAGCTACAAGTCTTGTTTCATCTGTAATTCTGCTTCCGTCTAAAGGTACATTAAAATCGCATCTGCATAATACTCTTTTGCCCTTTACATTGATATCATCAATAGACTTTTTATTAAGCATATTAATTTCCTCCATTAATAAAATAGCTAATATAAGCTTTTCCTAAAAAACCGGAGAATAGTCAAACCATTCTCCGGCAAAAAACAATCTAAATGATTAGTTTAACTCAGCGAAGTACTTAATTGTTCTAACCATCTGGCTTGTGTAAGAGTTCTCGTTATCATACCAAGAAACTACCTGAACCTGGCAACCACCATTTGGAAGGTCATTAACCATTGTCTGTGTAGCATCGAATAATGAACCGAATCTCATACCAACGATATCGCTAGATACGATCTGCTCTGTATTGTAACCAAATGACTCTGTAGCAGCAGCCTTCATAGCAGCGTTAACTTCATCAACTGTAACCTTCTTAGCAACAACAGCGTTAAGAATTGTTGTAGAACCTGTAGGAGTAGGAACTCTCTGAGCAGCTCCGATAAGCTTTCCGTTAAGTTCTGGGATAACAAGACCGATAGCCTTAGCAGCACCTGTTGAGTTAGGAACGATGTTGCAAGCACCAGCTCTAGATCTTCTTAAGTCGCCCTTTCTCTGTGGTCCATCAAGGATCATCTGATCACCTGTGTAAGCATGAATTGTACACATGATACCTGACTCGATTGTTGCACAATCATTAAGTGCCTTAGCCATAGGAGCTAAGCAGTTAGTTGTACAAGAAGCAGCTGAGATAATCTGATCATCTGCTGTAAGTGTCTCATGGTTTACATTGTAAACAATAGTCTTAAGATCGTTACCAGCTGGAGCTGAGATAACAACCTTCTTAGCACCTGCATTGATATGAGCCTGAGCCTTAGCCTTAGATGTATAGAATCCTGAACACTCAAGAACAACATCAACACCAATCTCGCCCCATGGGCAGTTATTAGCATCTGGCTCTTTGTAGATCTTGATAGTCTTACCCTTAACTGTGATTGTACCAGCCTCATCATCAGCTGTTACCTGATCTTCCTCACCGAAGTTAACATATCTTCCCTGTGATGAGTCATACTTTAAAAGATGAGCAAGCATCTTAGGGCTTGTTAAATCGTTAATAGCAACTACCTCATATCCTTCTGCACCAAACATCTGTCTGAATGCAAGTCTACCGATACGACCAAAACCATTGATTGCAACTTTTACTGACATAAAAACAATTCCTCCTAAAATGAATTTTTATAACATAGTTTGTTAATATTTCAACTATCGTGTATTTTACATAAGAAGAAGCAAAATATCAAGACTTTATTCCTATTTTTTACATTTTGGTATATTTTTCAATGAATAATTAAGTCTGATTAGTCATTTTGACGAAATCTCACTGAATAATGTATCCAATCTTGTATAATTAATACTAACTCCTGCACAGTACTATGATAATGGGAACATTTCTTTATATTCTTCAAAATATTCCTCAAAATTAGTGCCTTTATCTTTCTTAAGGTTAACAAGATACTCATGTGTATCAAATGCATTTAATTCAAGTTCTATTATAGCAACTGCAACATTGGAACAATGATCTGCAATTCTTTCAAAATCTGTAAGAAGGTCATTAAATATAAATCCCTGATGAAGGGTACATTCTCCCTTCTGCACTCTCTTGACGTGATTCATTTTCATTTCATCACAATATATATCAACAAGCTCCTCAAGCGGTTCTGTCTTATACGCGAGCGCTACCTTGTTCGTCTCAAATGCTTCTATTACATTTCCAACTATCTCTTTCATGATTGATGACATAAGCTCAATATTTTCAACAGCGACATCAGAAAACTTAAGTTTCTTATTAAATAATTCCGCAGCTGCCTGTGATATATTAACAGCGTGATCACTGATTCTTTCAAAATCAGATATAGTATGAAGGAGCTTTGAAACTTCCTTATTCTGACTAGGCGTAAGTTCCTGCTGGGTAATTTTAACAAGATAAGAACCAAGCTTGTCTTCGTATCTGTCAACCTTATCTTCCCTGCGCTGGATCTTATCGTACTTTTCCTGAGAAAATGTATCAAGCAGTTCCATTGAACGGATCAGATTCTTCTGTGCCATGTGCGCCATAGAACACAGAACTGTCTTAGACTGTTCAATAGCTACTGTCGGATGGGCAATAAATCTGTCATCCAGTACACTAATTTCAACAATGTCCTTATCCTCTTCATCAACAACTTCCTTAAAGATTGCACATACAATCTTCTCAAGCAGCCTGATAAATGGGAACAGTACAACAACTGTTGCAACTCTGAAAAGCGAGTTGACAAATGCAATAGAAACAGTTGTCATCGTTCTGTCCATGAACGAGAAATTAACAAAATGATTAACAGAATAAAATAGCACTGCCCATATCAATGCACCAAGAGCATCTACTAACAGGTATACAAAAGCTGTTCTCTTTCCATCTGTTGTTGCTCCAAACGAAGAAATAATAACAGGCATTGCAGCACCTACAGCGATACCCATTATAATAGGCAGGGCAACCGAAAACGTAATCGCTCCAGTAACTGATAAAGCCTGAAGAATACCTACTGTCGCAGACGCACTCTGTAATACAGCTGTTACCAGCAGACCAATAAGAATTCCTATAAACGGATTAGAAAACTTTGTAAGAATATCTATAAATGCCGGCTCAGATCTTAAAGGTGCAACTGCGGCACTCATATTCTGCATTCCAACCATAAGTATGCAGAAACCAATCATAATATCACCAATATGCTTCTTAGTCGGATTCTTACATACCATTCTGAACATAATTCCAATGACACCAATAATAGCTGCAAGAACTTCTGTTGAAAGAAGATCAACCCAGCCGGCTCCACCGCTTATATCTGAAAGACATAAAACCCAGCCTGTAACTGATGTTCCGATAATAGCTCCCATTATAATACCAATAGCCTGTTTCATCTTGATCATACCGGCATTAACAAATCCTACAACCATAACTGAAGTTGCCGATGATGACTGTATAATTGCTGTAACTTCTGTTCCAAGAAGTACGCCTTTAAGAGGAGTGTTACTCAGTCTGTAAAGAATAACTTCAAGCTTTCCTCCTGCTACCTTCTTTAAACCATCTCCCATAAGCTGCATTCCAAAAAGGAAAAGCGCTATTCCGCCAAGAAGAATAATCACAATGTGTATCAGTTCAAAACTCACGAAATCTCCTATCTGCGCATAAAAGTCAAGGTCGGACAGCGTAGGTATAACTTCTACAATCTATGCGCATTCACATAATCAGAATTTATACGCTGTCTTCTTAATAATATCAATAC
>CAMDYG010000042.1 GCA_945910225.1 uncultured Eubacterium sp.
CCTTCCAGATGCCATCTTATTATCTTTCATGATAATCATTATCTCATCTTCTGCCCCAAATCTTATGCTTCTCAGATTAAGAGAATGTGCACATATCGGAGTTACCATTATAAGCCTTGCTGTCGGTTGTATGATTGGTCCACCAGCTGAAAGACTGTATGCAGTTGAACCTGTTGCTGTAGAAACAATAACTCCATCAGCAGAATAAGTATTAAGATACTCTCCATTAACATATATATCAAAATCAATAATACGCAGAGCACCATTTCTATTAATAACAACATCGTTAAGTGCCATATCCGTAAAAATACATTCGTCATTACGATATATGCATCCATCCAGCATCATACGGCTGTCAATGTCATATTCATCCCTGATAAGACATTCAAGAGTCTCCTCAACTCTTGACATATCTGTATCTGTAAGATATCCCAGAGTTCCTATATTAACCCCGATAAATGGTATCTTCTTATCCGAAAGTTCTCTTGATGCCTGAATCAAAGTGCCATCCCCTCCAAGAACAATTACACATTCTGCATCATCTGGAACAAGACTGGAATCACTATATGCGCATCTGTCATCAGAATTATAATGCTCATCCTGATCCATCTGGCACACACATATTGCACCTCTTGATTGAAGAAAATCTGCAATTCTGCGGGTATTCACGCCTTCTGGATCTTTATATCTGTTAGTTACAATGTAAAAATGCTTCATGCAAAACCTCATTTAGTATACGAAAAGAATTAAATATATATTACAATGTTTCGTGTGCTTTATCAACTATATTTTCAACAACAAATGGAATTTCTTTATTAACCGGTGTTGAAACCTTCTGCAGATGAAGCAGATATTCAATATTTCCTTCTGGACCTTTAACCGGACTGAACTCAAGATTAAGTATCTCAAAGCCAATTGAAGAAGCATAATCAATAACTTTATTAATTACATCTATATGAACATCCTTATCCCTTACAACTCCATGTTTTCCAACCTTATCCCTGCCTGCTTCAAACTGTGGCTTTATAAGACATACTATCTGTCCATCATCAGTCAGCAATTCCCTCACAGGAGTAAGAACCTTTGTTAATGAAATAAACGATACATCTATGCTTGAAAACTGTATTCTGTCTGCAACATCATCAGGAGTAACATATCTTATATTTGTTTTTTCCATGCACACAACACGCTCATCATTCCTTAACTTCCAGTCAAGCTGGCCATGTCCGACATCTACAGCGTATACCTTAACAGCTCCATTCTGTAACATGCAGTCTGTAAATCCGCCTGTTGATGAGCCTACATCCATGCAGATTTTACCTTCAAGTGTCACATCAAAATTCTGCATTGCCTTTTCAAGCTTAAGTCCACCTCTGCTTACATATTTAAGTGTATTTCCTCTTACCTCAATAACAGCTGTATCAGGAAAAGCCTGACCTGCTTTATCTTCTTTTTGTCCATCAACGTATACATTTCCAGACATAATTATAGCTTTGGCCTTTTCCCTTGAAGCTGCAAGACCTTTATTAACTAATAAAACATCTAATCTTTCTTTACTCATAATTCTTATCCTTATTCAAAACATTTGCCCAGCAATTAAGTACCTTTGTAACAATAGAACAACTGTCAACGCCCTGTTCCTTACGGAGAATATTAACATTACCATGTTCAACATAATCATCAGGAAGTGCTATATTCTGCACCTTTACAGAAATATCAGCCTCATTAACATATTGACAGACTGATTCTCCAAATCCACCAGACAAAACATTTTCTTCCATAGTTACAATCAGTCTGTGATTATCAGCCAGCCTGTTGATCATATCTTTATCGATAGGCTTAACGAATCTTGCATTAACAACGCTTACATTATACCCTTTTTCTTTAAGCTTATCTCTTACTTCCAGTGCTGTTACAACCATATTTCCTACTGCAAGTAATGCAATATCTGACTCTTCATATATCATTTCGGATCTGGCAAAACGTATTGGCTCATTAAACTCCTCAAGCCCGTCAAATGCTGCTCCTCTTGGATATCTGATTGCAATTGGAGAATTAAAATTAAGCAGCGCAAATTCAAGCATTGCAGAAAGTTCATTACCATTCTTAGGAGCAACAACTGTCATATTGGGAATCGAAGTTAAAAATGACAGATCAAATATTCCCTGATGTGTCTCTCCATCACTTCCAACAAGTCCAGCCCTGTCAATAGCAAATACAACGTGAAGATGTTGTATACATACATCATGCAGGATCTGGTCATATGCTCTTTGTAAAAATGAAGAATACACAGCAAATACAGGCTTTAAGCCACCAGCTGCCATTCCTGCTGAGAATGTTACAGCATGTTCTTCTGCAATTCCAACGTCAAAGAATCTGTCAGGAAACCATTTAGAGAACTTATGAAGTCCTGTTCCATCAGGCATGGCAGCAGTTACAGCAACAACATTTTTATCTTTCTTGGCAATCCTGCATATTGATTCAGAGAAAACATCAGAATATGTAGGTTTATCCGATGTATCCAGTTCCTTTCCAGTTGCAATATCGAATGGTCCAATTCCATGGAATTTTGCAGGGTTACGTTCTGCTGGCTTATATCCATGTCCTTTATGTGTAACAACATGTACAATAACTGCTCCATTAATTCTTCTGGCAACATGAAATACTTTGATAAGTCTTTCAATATCATGTCCATTAACAGGTCCAAGATAGGATATTCCCATGCTTTCAAACATCTGATTCGGTAAGATCATCTGCTTTAAATTGCTTTTTGTTTTCTTGAGCTTATCAACAATATGACTGCCCCCAGGAAGTTTATATAATGTATTAGCAACATTTTCTTTCAAATCATAATATGAATCAGAAGATCTGATATCACTCAGCATATTAGGAACACCGCCAACATTCTTAGCAATAGACATTGTATTATCATTTAGCACAATAATAAAATTAGTCTTCAATGATGATGCATTATTTAACGCCTCATAAGCCATTCCACCTGTAAGTGCTCCATCTCCTATAACTGATACTACACTATAATGTTCATCATTTATATCACGTGCTTTAACAAGACCAAGTCCTGCTGAGATTGATGTAGAGCTATGTCCTGTATCAAATGCATCAAAATGGCTTTCATTTCTTTTCGGGAATCCGCTCATTCCTCCGAACTTTCTTAACTGGTCAAACTGATTCTTTCTTCCTGTAAGGATTTTATGTGTGTAAGACTGATGTCCTACATCCCATATAAGCTTGTCCTGTGGAAGATTGAATGCAAGATGGAGTGCCATTGTCAATTCAACTACACCAAGATTAGAAGCCAGATGCCCGCCATTTTTACTTATTTTGTCAATAAGGAAACTTCTGATTTCATCTGCAAGCTGATTATATTCAATTGGAGATAACTTTTTAATATCATTTGGTTTATTTATCTTTTCAAGAATCATAATACACCTGCTTTATTTGCTACGATTAATCATATTAACAATAAGTGTCTCAAGGAATTCATTATCGCCTATATTTTTTATAATTGTAAGAGCCTCTTTGGATATCTCATCTACATCTTTATTTGCCTTGTCAATTCCATATAACGTAACATATGTTGTCTTGTTATTCTTTTCATCTGAAAATACCGGTTTACCAAGCTCTTCGAGTGAACTCGTAACATCAAGGATATCATCTCTTATCTGAAATGCAAAACCTATTAATGATGCAGCTTTTTCAAGCTTTACGGCAGTTTCATCGTCACATCCTGCAAGATACGCACCTGCCAAAAATGCAGCCTCTATTAGAGCTCCTGTTTTAAGTCTGAATATATAATCAAGCTGTTCTTCTGACAGAGGTTTCCCAGTTAATTCAACATCAACTGACTGTCCTCCAACCATTCCTTTAATTCCTGCTTTTCTTGCAATAACTTCCATAGCCTTTGCTTTATTAATCAGATTATCACTGTCTTTTATAAGTTCATCTGACATTATTTCATAAGCAATATTAAGAAGACCATCCCCGGCAAGAATCCCAAAATCTTCTCCGTAAACCTTATGGGTAGTCAGTCTTCCTCTTCTATAATCATCATTATCCATTGCTGGAAGATCATCATGAACAAGAGAATACGAATGAATACATTCCAAGGCAGCCATAAACGGATATACTTCCTGAATATTGGTTCCCTTACAGAGCTTATACACTTCAAGCATTAACATTGGTCTGATCCTTTTTCCACCAGCATTAACGCTATAATTCATAGCTTCTCTTATTTTTTTATCCAGTCCTTCTTCTTTAGGAAGAAATCCTGCTATTATATCATTTATAAATGAAACTTCCTGCTTTAACTCTTCATTAAAATCATTCATCTTCCTGTTCTCCATCATTTTCCAACACTATTATCTGTTTCTCAACTTTATCAAGCTGGGAATTACAGCTTTCAATAAGCTTCATTCCTTCCTGATACATTTTGAAAGACTGATCAAGTGTCGTCTCATCATTTTCCATCTGTGCCAATATCTGTTCAAGTCTTTCAAATGATTGTTCTAATGTTTTTGCCATGCTTTTCCTACCTCTTCTACTTTGGAACGTATGCTTCCATCTTTCATGAATATAGTTATATCATCATTTTCATGCACCTGTTTAACAGAAATCACCCTGTTATGTCCGGCATCTTCAATATATCCATATCCCTGTTCAAGCTTTTTTAAAGGACTCATTCCATCAAGCTTTGACGCAAGAAGAAGAAGCTTATGTCTGTTATACTGAAGCTTATTCTTCATATATATTGTCATCTTGTCTTCAATCATAATAAGTCTCTGCCTTTTATCATACACCTGATTAACAGGACTTAAATGTTCCAGTCTTAGTCTGATTCTTTCAAGATAATCCCTTTTTCCAGATAAAGAATACATAATTTCGTGATAAAGATGTCTCTTATAATCAGCCAGTCTGTTTTCAATAGCAGCATATTCGCATACTGCAAGCTCTGCAGCTGCCGATGGAGTCGGCGCTCTTAAATCAGCAACGAAATCTGTCAGTGTAAAATCCGTCTCATGTCCTACAGCAGATATTACAGGCGTTGAGGAATTAAATACAGCCTCTACTACATCCGGCTCATTAAACGCCCATAAATCCTCTATAGAACCGCCTCCACGTCCAACAATTATACAATCAACACCCATCTTATCAAGTGCTGTTATTCCTTTTACTATTGATGCTCTGGCATATTCCCCCTGTACATATGCCGGATAAAGAATTATCTGTATATAAGGATTCCTTCTCAAAGATATATTAATGATATCCTGTACTGCAGCCCCTGTTCTTGATGTTACAACTCCTAATCTTCTCACATATGCAGGAATTGGACGTTTATACTCTTTGGCGAAATATCCCATATCTTCATAATATTGCTTTAACTGTTCATATTTCTGGTATAATTCCCCGATTCCCTCTTGTTGTACTATATTAGCATACAACTGATACTTTCCAGCTGCATCAAACACATCAACACGTCCGGAAACCACTATTGACATACCATCTTTTAATCTGAATGTAAGCTTTGTTGCCTGACTTGCAAACATTATCACAGACAGTGCTGCATCAGAATCCTTTAAAGTAAAATAAATATGACCGGATGTATGATACTTGCAATTGGAAACTTCCCCTTTAACAGAAACTGAATTAAGCAGAAAATCCTGCTTAAACATATTCTTAATATAGGAATTAACCTGTTTTACAGTATATACTCCAGCCATATGTCCTCTCTTCGCATGTACATGCACATATTATTCTTTAATCAGCTTACCTAATACTCCATTAACGAATGATGCTGTATTATCAGCTGAACCATACTTCTTGGCAAGTTCAACTGCCTCATCAATTGCAACATTAACAGGAATATCATCATCATACATCATCTCATAAACAGCAAGTCTCATAATAGAAAGCTCTGTTTTTCCTAATCTGCTTGTAGGCCAGCCTTCTGAAACAGAATCAATTCTTTCATCCAGTTCCGGGATAACTTCTGCAATTGCTAATGTCTTATCCTTAATATAATTGTATTCCTCTTCTTTTAATTTAGATGCATCTACCATATCTGCATCTGCAAAATACAATTCAATCTGCTCTTCATAGTCATTCTTATCGATAAAAGGAGCTCTGAATAATAATTTAAATATATGCTCCCTCATTGTAGATCTTGTCATCTCTTAACTCCTGATATTAATTTTCTACATTAACACTTGCAACTTTAATATTAACCTCAGTTACAGAAAGTCCTGTCATTGTTTCGATTGCAGACTTAACTTTATCCTGAACCTTAGCTGATACTTCAGGTATCTGTGTTCCATACTTAAGATTAAGTGTAATATCTACAAGGACACTTGATTCATTGACAACAACTTTAACGCCTTTAGAAAGATTTTTCATACCAAGCTTACTTACAATCTCACTAGTAATATTACCGCCCAAGCTGTCAACTCCCTCAACCTCTGTAGCAGCAAGCCCTGCAATTATAGCTACAACCTCATCAGCAACCTTAACTTCGCCAATATTAACATTCTCATGTATAGAATAAGTTGTACCTCTATCTTCAAACTCTTTTGTCATAACCGTCCTCCAATAATATTATTTAACTCAAAGTTAATCAAATTATACCATAAACACTAATTATTGCAAATATTTATTGTTATCTTGTCTGCTGTAAAGCCTGTTTTCCTTTTTATTATATCTTCTATCTGTGCTTTATCAGTATCCGACAGTTCTGAAACATTTATCACTGCATCAACTGTAGAATCAGACACTGTAACAACAGATGAATCAAATCCCTTAGCTGATAAAAGCAATTCGATTGCAGACTCTTTATCTGCACAGTCTTCTAACTGCGCAAGCTTATCTACTGCTGATTTCTTGGCTTCATCAGAAATATTCTGATCATTGACAACACTTTTTAAATCTTCTATCCCTGATGCCCGGAGCTGTTCCCTGTTTAACTTTGCACTTGCAACAGCTTCAGACATAGCTTTTCCTGATGTGAGTATAACCGTTCCAGGTTCATCTGTATATCCCGCTTCTGATCCATCCACATCGTCAGACATAATATCATTATTAACATCATCAGATGCAGCAACTGCTGGCTTTTCTTTATCTCTTATCTTAATTATACTGTCTATATCTCCTGCATAGTTAATATATCCTGCAGCTGCTATCATTATAGCCAGTGCAGTAATTATTATATGATTCTTTTTTATTTTTTTCAAAATTGCCTCCAAAAATATTATTCCGACATTTTCATCACTTTAATTTTATGTACAGGAACACCTAAAAGGCCATTTATCGCATCTGTTATATACGCCACAAGGTTCTTGTCATCACCTCCTTCACATACTACCATAACTCCGGTAACTTCATTATCATCTGTCAGTTTTACAAGAACTTTTACTTCTCCAACTCCTTCTGTATTGCCAAGCATTTCCTCAAGTTCTTTCCCTAATCCGTTCTCTGAACTGTTTCCAGAATCGTAGAATGAAGAACTGCCCACATCCGTTACTGTACTGGTCCTTTTAACCGGCATTGCTATAATCATCATAAGCACACCCGCTAGTATTACTATAAATATTTTGTCTCTCTTTGTTTTATTCAGCATATCAGAAAAAAATGAACCTGCCTGCTTATTATTATTCACTTTACTCCTCCTCAATATATATTTTTTCTATCCCGAGATTATATTGGCTCATAATATATTTTCTGAATAACTCCACATTACAGTCATCATCAATTTTCTTTACTTTAATCTTAATTTCCGATATAACAGCCTGATTATTTTTATATTCTGTATCACACGTTATATATGTCAGCTCATATCCGAAGTTTATTGCATTTTCTTTAAGAGTATTTTTAACTATATCATTTATAATCTGAATATCCGAATCTGCAAATGTTAATTCAGTGGTATAAGAAGAATCCGTTGCTGCAAGAATATCTTCAACATTTATTTTTTTATGATTAAGTAACGGAACTATAACCGCCAGAATAAACATAAGTTTAACAGCAAATCTTGTAGTTTCTTTGTATTTTTCAGGCACAAGCTTTAATACAATTTCACCTGATATCTCCAGAATAAATATCATTTTAAACCATTTAATAATGCTGTCTGACATATAAGCTACCCCGTCTGATACATATTGATGTTAGTTGCAAAACATATTATTGCCATTGTAAGACACATAAGTACCACAGTAACCGCTACCATATATATCAGATTTTCCAGTCCATCTGACAATACCGCAATAGATTTCACAATACGCTTTTCTGTAACCGGCTGCAAAAATGCTGCTATAAACTGGTAAACAACTGCCATTACTATAAGCTTTATTACCGGTAAGCCTACAATAATAAGCATAACTATAACTGCTGCCACACCTATAGAATTCTTTACCATGACTGCAGAACCTATAACTGTCTTAGATACTGTAGATGCACTATCTCCAAGTCCCGGTATCATTGATACTGTTTTGAACAAAAAGGACATTTTAAGAGAATCACTTACAGGTATAACAAGACTCTTAATGCCACTCAATCCTAGGAAAAACATAAGTATTCCTTTAACTGCCATTCTGATAATCTTCTTTAAAAGTTCACACATCCTTCCGAATTTTTCTTTGTCTCCAAATGTATCAGCCAGTCCAAGAAGCATATATATATAATTCCCTTTAAATAACACTCCTGCAATAAAAGAATTAACTATATACATAAGAAACAAAACTATTTCATAATATGCTGCTGCACTTCCTGTTCCGCACGAGTATGCAACAGCCGGAAAGAATAGCGGGCACAAAGCCCTGTATATGTCTATTGCCATCTTAATACATTTCTGTCCAGTCGCAGCTGCATCAATAAATACAGTTATAAGAAGAGTCATCATGATCAAAGATATAAAAAGCATTGCTGCTTCTGATGTATTTTTATCTATAACACCTAAAAATGCTGCACATATAGATAAAAATATTATCTGTAAAATAACATATCTGTTATCTGTAATAGTTTCTGCTATAGTTTCTGTCAGATGAAGGTTCCAGGAAGCATCTCCACTTGACGCTGATGATACTATTTGTTCAAAATCATCTCCCTTCCATCCGTTACTGCGCAATATATCATTAATTTCTTTATATGATTCCTCATCTGTGTAGTCATCAATATAATTATTGTCATTTGTCTGTGCCATAGTTATATCAGACGTAATAAAAACAAATGCCAGAAATATTATAATCATGCTTATATATCTCAAGATCACAGACATCCGTTAACAATCTCTACAAGATTAATAACTATAGGAAAACACAATCCAACAACAGAAATTCTGGCATATATTTCCATTATTGATGCTAATGTGCCAAACCCGTTTTCTTTACATATACCACCCGATATTTCAGTAATATATGATATTGTCACAATTTTAATCATCAGCTTAATATAACTGCTGTTTATGTCAGCTGCAAATGTATTGAGTTTTAAATAAATATTTATAAGTCCGTAAAATATCATTGTTGCTGTACACATGCATACTGCTATAGATATGCACGTTCCCATTGTTGAGCCTGTACTCTTTAAGATAATGATCAGAATAACGGAAACTATTGCGCATAAAGAAAGTGACAAAATATTAATATCAGCCACCTCCCAGCTATAATTCAAATAACTTTTTCATAGTCTTAAATAATTCAAGTATGTATGGCAAAATCCAGTATATGACTATAAGAAGTCCTGCAAGTGAAGTAAGTACTGCCTGATCATCTCTTCCATTATGCTTTAGTATCTGGTTAAGTATAGAAACAACAATTCCAACAGCTGCTATCTTAAAGATAATGCTAACTTCCATAGTCCCTCCATATCTATATAAGTGTAATAACCAGTATTAATCCCGCTGATATTCCAGCAGCAATGTAAGCTTTCATTTTATTGCGGGCGCCATCTTTTAAGATTTCAAGTGCACCCTTGCACTCTTCTTTCACAGACATAATAATATTTATCTGATTCTCCTTATCATAGTAATCACTTAATTTCCCTACATCATTAAGAATCATTATTTCATCATCCTTCAATATACCAGAAAAGCTCTGTTCAATTGTATTACTCCATATAACGCCAAATGTATCCATGTCCGATTTATTCAATTCATACAATGTTATTTTTATGAAATTTTCCACTTCCGGGCTATATTCATATCTAGAAAGTTTGGTAAATATTGCCTGCATATCCAGAATTGAATATTCGATAAAGCCTGTCATTCTTTCAAATATATTAATAAAGTTTTTTAATATATCTATCCTTCTTTTAAGCCTTGTACTATATGACACTCCATACAATGTACATCCTGATATAATAAGCAGTCCCCCTATAACTCCAAGCATTTTTCCACCTTCCCGTATTTTTTCAATATAACAGCCATCTCAAAACCACCCTTTCCAAATATATCCCTAAGTTTTCTGTCTGTATCATCAATTCCAGAACCATGTGCAGTACCAACAACTATGCATCCACTTTTAATGCTGTATTTTACAGCATCAACATCCACGCTGCCGCCTATCTCATCCATTGCTATAATCTGTGGAGACAATGACCTTACCGCCATATAAACAGCTGTTCCTTTTCCACATCCATCTATCACATCTGTTCTCATCCCTATATCATTTTGTGGTATTCCATTAACACATGCAGCTATTTCCGATCTTTCGTCTATAAGTGAAACATTTACTCTCATTCTGTCTGATAATTGTCTTACAACATCTCTCAATATGGTAGTTTTTCCACATCCTGGTGGTGAAATAATAATTGTATGCTTAAGCCCCTGTTCTAAAAATGTGTTCATTATGTTGTCAGCACATCCTTTTATCTGCCTTGCAATTCTTATACATAGAAAAGTTATATTAGAAAAATTCTTAACTTTCCCATCCTCCCATATAACCTGTCCACCAACTCCTATACGATGTCCACCTTTTATAGTCAGATATCCCTGAGACAGATTAGATTCAAATGCATAAGCAGAATAGCTCATTGCCATAGACATAATTCTCGTTATCAGTTCTTTTGTAACAATATTACTGCCTACTATTTCCCTGTTACAGCATACAGCTATGCATCTCTGATTAATTCTAAGCCGTATTTCACATATATCCCCAATACTATTTTTGTCAATCAGCAAGTCATCTTTAATGCTGTCAGGTAGAATTTTCATCAGAACATCATTCAAAAAAACAGCCCTTTCACTATTGTTTTTCACAATATATGAAAGGGCTGTCCTTTTTATTCGTGTTATTTTATTCTACTGATTTTAATGATTCAACCATTGGCAGTTTCTTCAGGCTTCTGTACATTGCAAGATTAACAATTAATGAAAATACAACCGTTATAAGGTATGCATATATAAATGAAGATGGCTTAATAGCATAACCAAACATTACTGCATCCATCTCAACAGTCATCATTATATATATATGCAGTAATCTTCCTAATATAAGTCCGAAGAGACCTCCTATAAGTGTCAGTAATATATTTTCACGATATACATACACGCCTACTTCCGGATCATAAAATCCAAGCACTTTAATAGTTGCAATCTCTCTTCTTCTTTCTGAGATATTAACATTTGTCAGGTTATACAGGACAACAAATGCAAGCAATCCGGCAGATATAATAAGAACCCATGTAACAAGATCAAGTGACTGTATCATATTTTCAAATCTAGTTACATTAGCATTAAGAAAGCTTATACCTTTAATATAATCTTTTGAGAGATATTCATCACCAATATAATTCTCATATTCTTTTCCATCTGCAGCTATAATAAGTGCTCTGTTATCTGTCGGAGCTTCACTAAATATATTATTATAGTACTCCGAACTTATATAAATATAGTGATTGACATACATCTCTGTAATGCCTGCAACCTTTGCATATGCTTCTTTTCCTGAAGCACTTTTAATTACAACCGAATCGCCTTTTTTCACCTGCAGATCTTTTGAAAGCTTCTCCGTGATAATTATACCATCATCTGTAAGTTCCAGCTTTTTATGATCTCTACGTGTTCTTAAAGTAACATAATCAGTGAATTTATCTTTGTCATTAACAACGACGTATTCTACATTTTCAGTATCATTATCCGCCTGTGCATCATCTGAATATCCGCAATTGACCATATAATCTGTTATATGTTCGTCATTCTGATAATCAGCTGTCAACTGCAGTATATCATCATCTGATATGTTGTCTGCAAATGTCATAACACTGTCATAATGTATAAGTTCCCCATATTGGTTATGTATAAGACTTTCAACGCTGTTCTTTATTCCGAAACCAGCCAGCATAAGTGCTGTACATCCTGCAATTCCAACTATAGTCATAAAAAAACGTTTCTTATACAGGAACAGGTTTCTTAATGTTACCTTCACTGAAAATGACAGATGCTTCCATATTATTCCAATATGCTCAAGCATAATCTTTTTACCACTCTTCGGAGCCTTTGGCCTCATAAGCTCAGATGGAACTTCTTCCAGCTCATTTAAGCAGGAAAATAATGCTGCAACTACTGTAACACTTACCATGCTTGCTATTGCAATGACTGAAAGAATAACATGACTGTCATATGAAATAGCAGGCAGCTGATATATAATATTCCAAGAATTATATATTACAAAAGGGAAAAGTCTTAGTCCAATAATGCATCCAACAATACCACCAGTAAGTGATGCTATAAATGAATATGCAATGTACTTAAATGCGATTACATGCTTACTATAGCCCAATGCCTTATATGTACCTATTGTTCCTCTTTCTTCGTCAACCATCCTTGTCATAGTTGTAAGACACACAAGGGCTGATACAACTATAAAAAATATTGGGAATACAGTAGCTATCGCTTTCATCCGGTTAGCACTTGACTCATAATCCTTAAAAGAATACTGCTGCTGTCTTGTTAATTCATACCATTTCCATTCATCCTGATTACCATATCTGCTGTAAAAATCTTCCTTTGCCTGTTGCTCGATATAATTAAAATCATAGTTATCAACTGCCTTTTCATATTCCGGCTGCACATAAGGTTCAATTATCGATGAAACATCCATACCTATATAGTATCTTTGGAACTGGTCAATAAGAGACTGTACTACATTGTCATATATAGCCTCTTTAGCTGTTTCAACAGCATCATTTACAGCATTTTCATATAACTGGTTGATATCATCTTTTCTTGCATTAATCCTTTCTTTAGAAATGTTATCTATTCTGTCCGATATATCCCCTATTTTATCTTCATATTCTGACGAATATGTATCAAGCTCCTTTGCACCTTTTACTGTTGCATATACTTCTGTGTAATACTCAGATGTAAATTCGTCTTCCAAAACATACATAAGATAATTAATCTTACCGCTTCCAACATTCGTTGTTCCTAAATCATACGAAACATAATATGGAGTATATATAATTCCAACTACAGTATATTCCGAATCATTAAGACTGTCTGATATATCGGCTTCTGTTCCTGATCCAAGTGTTATTACATCTCCAATTGAAAAGTTATCTTTAGTATCTTCGTATCTGACAACACATTCTCCTGGCTTTTCTGGCAGTCTTCCTTCTTTGATCCTGAGTCTGTTAATATAATCATTATTATCGTCTGATGTATTATCAGTAATTGAATTTATATGCACAGCCGTCTCTATGCTGTTGTCTTTTTTTATAACTGCATCCTGTGAATATGCCGGATAAACTCCGTTAACACCTTCAACACCTCTTATAGCTTCAATATCTTCATCGTTAAATCCAATTGATGATAAAATCCGCAGATCGCTCATATTATATTCATCATAATATACATCTGTTGAGTGTTTCATATCATTTGACGAAGCTGTTATACCAGCAAAAAATGCAACTCCTATTGCAACAATAGCAAAGATTGCAAAGAACCTGCCGAATGTTTTCTTTATCTGTCTTATTAAGTCTTTAAAAACCGCACTTCCCATATATGTTATATTCCTCCAACCTTCTGTCTACCATTCGATTTCATCAACTGATGCCGGATTATCGTTTATAACAATATCATCTACTATTCCATTCTTAATCTTAATAACTTTATCTCCCATTGCAGAAATAGCCTGATTATGTGTAATTACTACTACAGTCATCCCGTTCTTTTTACATGTTTCAGATAACAATCTTAATATATTCTTTCCGGTATTAATATCAAGTGCACCTGTTGGTTCGTCACACAACAACATTTTAGGATTCTTTGCCAATGCTCTTGCTATGGCAACTCTTTGTTGTTCTCCACCTGATAACTGTGATGGGAAGTTTTTCTGGCGTTCTGCAAGTCCAACAGCTTCAATCGTCTCTGCTATGTCCAGTGGGTTCTTACATATCTGTGTTGCCAGTTCGACATTTTCTTTAACTGTCAGATTCTGTACAAGATTATAGAACTGAAATACAAATCCTATATCATATCTGCGGTATGTAGTAAGCTGCTTTGATGAATATCTGTCTATCCTTTTGTCATCTACAGTAATCTCACCTGTTGTACATGTATCCATTCCGCCAAGGATATTAAGTATAGTACTTTTTCCAGCTCCACTTGGTCCTAATACTACAGCAAATTCCCCTTTTTCTATGTTAAAGCTTGCTCCATTAAGAGCTCTTATCTTAACATCACCCATCTTATATATCTTTTTAACGTCCTTAAATTCAATATAACTCATAGGTTCCTCCTAAATCATTATGTGTAATTAAATAATACCTCAATATTATCATAATATCAAAGTATTTCCATATAATCATATAAACGTAAATGCTGTGTGTATCTATGAAATTCTGCAAAAAAACATTTGTAATAATCATTATGTCATCCATAATATCATCCTGTATTATCTATCCCGTCAGTATACATGCAGATACATTCCACTCCAAATATGCTGCCATGATTGATGCTGACACCAGACGGCTGTTATATGGAAAGAGCGAAAATGTTCCTGCCGCAATGGCAAGTACAACCAAAATCATGACTCTTATCACAGCTCTTGAATACAGCAAACCTGACTTAATCGTGACAACGTCCTCTTATGCTGCATCTATGCCTGATGTCAAGCTTGATGCCGTGAGAGGTGAACAGTTTCTCATGAAAGATATGTATTATTCCCTGATGCTTGAATCTCATAATGATTCTGCAGTGATAATTGCAGAAAATACTGCATTTTTCTATCTCTGCGAACATATAGAACTCAGGAATAATATTAATTTCATACCTGATTATAATTATGATTCCTCATTTATATCTGATTTGTCGGAAGAAAACAGCAGAACACTTGTAAATATATTTATTGACCTTATGAATAATAATGCTGACAAATTCAAGCTTAATGATACTCTGTTCATTACACCTAATGGCCTTGATGCCGAAAGCGGAAATAATTTTCATCATACTACTGCATATGATCTTGCGATACTGATGTCTGAGTGTATTAAACGTACTGACTTTCTTGATATTACACAATGCAAAAGCTATGTTTTTACTGATATTACAGCAAAACATTCCTACACTGTAAATAACAAAAATCTGATACTCGACCCAGACAATGGTCTTATATCAGGAAAAACAGGTTTTACATCTTCTGCCGGATATTGTTATGTATGTGCCTATACAGATAATGAACGTACCTTGTGCATTGCTCTTCTGGGATGTGGCTGGCCGCCATCCAGAAATTACAAATGGAGCGATGTCCGCTACCTGCTTGCACTCGGTTCAAAATATAAAAAAACGCATCTGCTTTCTGACAAAATTTCATTCTACATTCCAATAAATAATGATAACGAGTCCTTTTGCCGCATAGATGTTCCTTCATATGATATTACAATATTAATTGGAGAGAATGATGTTATATCCTATGATATTATCATTCCAGAATCGCTGGATAAAATGCCTGATATTGATTTTATTTGCGGATATATAAGCATATATATTAACAATGAGTTTGTATTATCTATATCCCTCGATAATTTTGCTGATAATCATTAAAACAAATACAAAAAAAGAAATGACACACAAGCCATTGTGTTATATAATAGGAATGTCGATTGTCCGGCAAATAACATATGGAGATTTTAATCATGAATAAAGTATACAAAGTATTCCCTGGGGGAAAATTTAAAGTTCTTACTTTCAGTTATGATGATGGTAAGATTGAAGACAGACGATTAGTAAAGCTTTTTAACAAATATAATCTTAAAGCAACGTTTAATCTTGGTACCGGAATTATAGATCCCGCTATAAGAATACCTCAGGAAGAATGGAATGAAGTATATGCAGGTCATGATATTGCCGTTCATACATTTACACATCCTACAATGATAAGACTTAATGATTATGCTGCCCTTAAAGAAATACTTGATGATAAAGTTAACCTTGAAAAAATATTTAATCGTCCTATATATGGTCTTGCATACCCTAATGGTTCTTACGACAGCCGTATAGTTGATATTGCCAAGTCAGTCGGTATTAAATACGCAAGAGTTACTAATGACAAATATGCTGCAACCAAGGCAGCAGAAAGCTATGCTACCGATGCTGAAGGACCTATCCTTATAGGCGATGAGAACGGATTCTTTATGCCAGATGATTATATGCGCTGGGTTCCAACTTGTCATCATAATCATAATCTTATCGACTTCGGTAAAAATTTCATGGCGCTCACTAAGAAGCAATATCTTTATATGATGTATGTATGGGGACACAGTTTTGAATTTGAAAGAAATAACAACTGGGAAGTTATTGAAGAATTCTGTGAGATGATTGCTAATCGTGATGATATCTGGTATGCTACCAACTCTGATATAGTTGAATACAACGAATTATTTGACAGACTTGAATTCTTTGCTGATAACGAATATGTTCATAATCCATCTGTTAAGTCTGTATGGCTTGCAGTTAATAATGATACTATCGTTGAAGTAAAAGGTGGAGAAACAGTTAAATTATAATATTTTTAAAATGTCTATAATAAGAACAGGCGGCTTACCATCATAGGTTTGCCGCCTTATTTTTATTCATGTTTGAGATTCTTAAATGCATTTCGCAATGAAATTGGATTACCATATCTTAATGTACCCATTCTATATATCTTAGAACCTATTATTCCTACTACTATCGTACTTGCTATAAGAATAACAAAAGATACTGCTATCTCCACAAAGCTCACGCTTCCAAGTGCTACTCTTGCAAACATTGCACTATATGAGCTTATTGGCAGGAAAGAAAGAACTTTCATAAGAATTCCGTCTATATTATTAAGCTGGAATATTCCTATAAAATATACAATCATAATAACAAATTGTACGCTTCCTGCGCTCTTATTAATATCTTCTGTCTTAGATACAAGTGCTCCCATTGCTCCATATATAAACTCATAGAACAACAATCCACCAAGTCCGAAGAACGCAAATGTAACAAGAACATCTGATGGGATATTGAATAATTTATCAAATAAGCCTCCCCATGAGTCTCTGTTAATCTTATAGCTTCCAAGTACTACTGCAAATATAATTCCAACCTGTACAAGAGCTGCCGATGTACCTGCAAGTACCTTTCCAAAGAAAAGACTGTTAGTATCAGCACTTGTAACAAGAAGTTCTATCGTTCTGTTTGATTTTTCCTGTGTAACAGAAGTTGCAACCATAACACCATACAGAATAATAACCATGAACACAATTATTATAAGCGCATAACAATACCAGTAATTGCTCATCATATCTTTACCAAGTACAGTTGTTTCTGCATTAATAACAGGATTAAAGGCATTTTCTATCTCTGCCATATCAAGGTTATGTTCCTTGCAGTAATTATACTGGTTAAGTAACTGCATTGCAGATGTAAATCTGGCTGTCATATCATCATACATATCACTGTTATTAACAACATATTCAAAATCTGTTGTATTCTTTACAACAAAACCAGCTATTACATTCTCATCGTCTTCAATCTTTTTTACAAGCGCGTCCCTTGATGATACATCTTCAATCTTCACATCTGTAAATACACCTTCAACTATTCCAGTTCCTGCAAATATATTTTTCTCATCATAAACCGCTATAACATCTGTTATTTCTTTATTATCCGATGCATCATCTGTATCATCTTTGTTAATTCCAAGAATTCCTGACATATCGAATATACTTGGAAGAAACAGTATTACTGCGGCAAGAACAGCTATAACAATTGTAGAAATCATAAAGCTTTTATTCTTGATATAATTCATAATCTCATACTGGAATATTACTCCGAATTTCTTCATTATCTGTCACCTCCCACAGCTTTTACAAATATATCGTTAAGTGATGGTCTGTAGCTGTCAAATGATGATATCTCTATATCTGCTCCCATAACTGCTTTAATGAGTTCGTTTCTTGAAAGTTCATTGATATTCTTTACTACGACACCATCTTTGTGTGTTCCAGTTACAGATAATGTTTCTGCGCATTGTGCCTTAAGCTTTTCTGCCAGTTCTTCTGCTTCAAGTCCGACAGCTGATATTATAAGCTGGTTTTTACCATATTCAGCCTTAATATCAGCAAGATTACCCGAAAGAGCAATCTCACCATTATTAATTATAGCAATATCCTCACAGAATTCTTCAACATAACTCATCTGATGACTTGAGAAAATAACTATTCTTCCCTCTTCTATCAATTCTGTCACAACATCCTGCAATATTTTGGAATTAACCGGATCTAGTCCACTGAAAGGTTCATCTAATATAACAATTTCCGGTTCACATACAAGTGTTGATGCAAGCTGCACTTTCTGCTGATTACCTTTGCTAAGTGTCTCTAACTTGGCATCTGTATACTGTGATACCTGAAGTCTTTCCAACCACTTATCAGTATTCTTCTTAGCTTCTGCCTTAGACAATCCTCTTAATCTTCCAAGATAAATAAGCTGTTCCGATACCTTTTTCTTAGGATATAACCCACGTTCTTCTGGCAGATATCCAATCAGATGCTCCTTTGGATCAAATTTCTTATCATCCAGGAATATTTCTCCTGAATTAGCATGAAACACATCCATTATGATTCTTATTGTAGTAGTCTTTCCTGCACCATTTCGTCCAAGAAGTCCAAGCGCTTTGCCACCCTCGACATCAAATGAAATGCCATGAAGGACTTCCTTCTCACCAAATGATTTGGTAAGATTCTTTACTTCAAGTTTCATTAAATTAATCTCCCCTCATATATTGTGAAATTTGCGATAATTGTACCACATATGTAGAAATTTTGATAGCCAAATTTATATTTATATATATTTTATTCATTTTAATTGTTTATATGCTCATTTGCGTGTTTAATATGCGCTCCGATAATGTTATACTGTACTCATTAATTTCAGAAAGGAATATTTTAAAATGAAGAAAAAACATTTGTTATTAAGCATTCTTTTGTTATGCCTTTTATTCAGTATAACTGCATGTGGCAAACAAGGCTCTGATAATGCATCATCTGATGATAATAAAAATCTTTTGTCTGGAAAGCATCATATTGCCATTGAAGTCAGTAATTATGGAACTATTGAGGTAGAACTTGATGCTGACGCTGCCCCAATTACTGTTACTAATTTCGTTAATCTTGCTAATTCGGGGTTTTACAACGGACTTACTTTTCATCGTGTAATTGACGGATTTATGATTCAGGGCGGTGACCCTAAAGGTGACGGAACTGGTGGGTCCTCTGAAACTATAAAAGGAGAATTCAGCAGGAATGGTATTGAAAATAATATAAGCCATATTAGAGGTACTATATCTATGGCTCGCTCTTCTGCCAATAATTCTGCAAGTTCCCAGTTTTTCATTATGCAGAAGGATACACCAAGCCTTGACGGACAGTATGCCGCTTTCGGTACTGTCACAAGCGGAATGGATATTGTTGATAAGATATGTAAAGACTGCACTGACACTAACCAGAATGGTGT
>CAMDYG010000043.1 GCA_945910225.1 uncultured Eubacterium sp.
CTTGGCATGGAACATTATCATGTTCAGCTTATAGGAGGTATTATACTTCATCAGGGAAGAATTGCAGAGATGAAAACTGGTGAAGGAAAAACTCTTGTGTGTACACTTCCAGCATATCTTAATGCACTTACAGAAGAGGGCGTAATTGTAGTTACTGTTAATGATTACCTTGCAAAGCGAGATGCTGAGCAGATGGGAATGATACATGAATTCTTAGGACTTAAGGTGGGGGTTGTTCTTCATGACTCAACCAAGGAAGAAAGACAGGCTGCATATGCCAGCGATATTACATATGTGACTAATAATGAGCTTGGATTTGATTATCTTAGAGATAACATGGCTATATACAAGAATGAGCTTGTCCTTAGAAATCTTAAGTATTGTATTATTGATGAGGTCGATTCAGTTCTTATTGATGAGGCACGTACACCACTTATTATTTCAGGCCAGAGTGGAAAGTCTACTAAGCTTTATGAGTTGTGTGACGTCCTTGCAAGACAGCTCCAGCGTGGAGAGTATAAGGGCGAAAGAACTAAAATGCAGGCCATAATGAATGAAGAAATAGAAGAAGATGGAGACTTTATCGTTAATGAGAAAGATAAAGTTGTTAACCTTACTGAACAGGGTATTCATAAGGTTGAGCAGTTCTTCCATATAGATAATTATGCAGATCCTGAGAATCTTGAAATACAGCATAATGTAACGCTTGCACTTCGAGCACATAATCTTATGTTTAAGGATAAAGATTATGTAGTTAAAGATGACGAAGTACTTATTGTAGATGAATTTACAGGACGTATTATGCCAGGACGCCGTTATTCAGATGGTTTGCATCAGGCTATTGAGGCAAAGGAACATGTTAAGGTAAAGAGAGAGAGTAAGACTTTAGCAACAATTACATTCCAGAACTTCTTCAACAAGTTTGAAAAGAAAGCGGGTATGACAGGTACTGCGCTCACAGAGGAGAAGGAATTCCGTGAGATTTATAATATGGACGTAGTAGAGGTTCCTACTAATAAGCCGGTTATAAGAGTAGATAATAACGATGCTGTATTTAAGACTAAAAAGGGAAAGTTTAATGCTGTTGTCCAGTCTGTAATAGAATCACATGAAAAAGGACAGCCGGTTCTTGTAGGTACTATTACAATTGAAACATCAGAAATGCTTAGTGAAATGCTTAGAAAGAAAGGTATCCCTCACAATGTACTTAATGCCAAGTTCCATGAACTTGAGGCCCAGATTGTATCAGAGGCAGGACGTCATGGCGCTGTAACTATTGCTACTAACATGGCAGGACGAGGAACTGATATTAAGCTTGATGATGAGGCAGTTGCTGCAGGCGGACTTAAGATAATTGGTACAGAAAGACACGAAAGCAGACGTATTGATAATCAGCTGCGTGGACGAGCAGGACGACAGGGAGACCCTGGTGAGTCAAGGTTTTACATATCTCTTGAAGATGATCTTATGAGACTTTTTGCTCAGGAAAGACTTATGGCTGTATTTAACAGCATGGGAGTTTCAGAGGATGATCAGATCGAGCATAAACTGCTGAGCAAAGCTATTGAGACAGCGCAGAAGAAGATAGAAACTAACAACTTCGGTATCAGAAGCCACCTTCTTGAATATGATCAGGTAATGAATGAACAGAGAGAAATAATGTATGCTGAGCGTAGAAGAGTACTTGATGGCGAAAGCATGCGTAACTCTATAATGAAGATGGTAACTGATTATGTTGAAAATGTAGTTAACAGATGTGTTGGAGAAGACAAGGAAGCAAGTGAATGGGATTACACAGAAATTAACGAATTACTTCTTCCTACAATTCCAATAGAGAAAGTTGAATACAGAGAAGATATCAGGAATAAGAATGAATTGATACATGACCTTAAGGAAAAGGCTGTTAAGTTATATGAGGATAAAGAAGCTCTCTTCCCAGAGGCAGAACAGATGCGAGAGATAGAGAGAGTTATTCTTCTTAAGGTAATTGATCGTAAGTGGATGGATCATATTGATGATATGGATCAGTTAAAGCAGGGAATAGGTCTTCAGGCACTTGGTCAGAGAGATCCTGTTGTTCAGTACAAGATGATGGGATATGATATGTTTAATGAAATGACGGAAGGAATTGCAGAGGATACTGTAAGACTTCTTATGCATATTCAGGTAGAACAGAAGATAGAAAGAGAACAGGTTGCCAAAGTAACAGGTACTAACAAGGATGAGGGACCATCAGTAAAAGGACCTGCAAGAAGAACAGAGAAGAAGATATATCCTAATGATCCATGCCCATGTGGAAGCGGCAAGAAATACAAAAACTGTTGTGGAAGACAGGCATAGATTTTGAATATATAAGCAGAGATATGCGAAGGAATGGAGAGCAGTATGGTAGAGTTAGACCAGTTTCGGTATAAGATATCAGGATATGATAAGCCTATGGCCCAGATTAAGAAATCTCTTGATCTGGATAATAAGCAGAAAAGAATAGAAGAACTGGAAGCTGATATGGAAGCGCCAGGTTTCTGGGATGATCCTGACAAATCTCAGAAGGCAATGAAAGAGTTGAAAGGACTTAAGGATGCTTTTGAAAGATTTAACGATCTGACAACTGGTCTTGATGATATTAAAACTCTCATAGAGATGGCTGAAGAGGAGAATGATCAGTCTCTTATTCCAGAGATAGATGAAGAGATTAAAACATTTGAGGAGAAAATTGAAAGCCTGAGAGTAGAAACTCTTCTTTCTGGAGAACATGATGCGTGTGATGCGATATTAACACTGCATGCAGGTGCCGGAGGAACAGAAAGCTGTGATTGGTGCCAGATGCTTTTCAGAATGTATACAAGATGGGCTGAAAGCCATGGATATACAACTGAGACTTTGGATTATCTTGAAGGAGAAGAGGCTGGTATAAAGTCTGTTACTGTTGAGATAAGAGGAGATAATGCATATGGACACCTTAAGTCAGAGCATGGAGTTCACAGACTTGTAAGAATTTCACCTTTTAATGCGGCAGGCAAGAGACAGACTTCGTTTGTATCGTGTGATGTTATGCCGGATATTAATCAGGATATAGATATTGAAATCAATGATGATGATCTTAGAATTGATACTTACAGATCAAGCGGAGCTGGTGGACAGCATATCAATAAAACCTCATCGGCTATAAGAATTACTCATCTTCCAACAGGAATTGTAGTACAGTGCCAGAATGAAAGATCACAGCATCAGAATAAAGATAAAGCTATGCAGATGTTAAAAGCAAAGCTGTATCTTCTTAAAGAGGCTGAGAATGCAGAAAATTTATCTGATATAAGGGGAGATATCAAAGATATCAATTTCGGAAGTCAGATAAGAAGTTATGTACTCCAGCCATATACAATGGTAAAAGATAACAGAACTAATAAAGAAGTAGCTAACGCAGGAAGTGTTCTGGATGGTAATATAGATCCGTTCATCAATGCGTATTTAACATGGATTAGTACGGGAAAAACTGAAGAATAAAAGTATAGAAAGGTGGTATATCACGTATGGCAGATTATATTAAACCGGTAATTTTCAGATTGGGAAATCAGAATTTTGGAGTAGATATCAACTTGGTACAGTCAATCGAAAGAGAAATTAATATTGTGAGAGTTCCTAATTCAATGAATTATATAAGTGGCATTGTTAATTTAAGAGGCGAGGTTATACCAGCTTTCAGCTTAAGAAAGAAATTTGAAACAGATGATGCGGTAGGTTCAATAGGAGATGACAGCACAGTTATAGTTAATATCCCAGGAGGCGTCAAGCTTGCATTAGAGGTAGATGAAGTGCTCGAGATAGGAGATATTGATGTTGACAGTATTGTGCCAATGCCAGTGCTTGCCAAGACGCAGGAAACAGAATATCTTGACAGAGTTGCTAATGTTAATGGTGAACTTGTGATACTTCTTGATGTGGAAAAACTGCTTTCTAATGCAGAGACAGAAAGTGTCAGGAAATTTGCGGAAGAATTAAGTAATGATAATGGAGGCGCAAATGAGTAATGTATCTAAGTTTAAAAGAAATGCAGGAATATTGATGCCAATAAGCTCGTTACCATCACCATATGGAATTGGTACATTCGGTAAGGATGCATATGATTTCGTTACATTTGTGAAAGAGTGTAATCATAAATACTGGCAGGTTCTTCCTCTTGGACCAACAACATATGGAGACAGTCCATATCAATCATATTCAGCATTTGCAGGCAATCCATATTTTGTGGATCTTGATATGCTTATAGAGGATGGACTTCTTCTTAAATCAGAAGTTATATCAAGAGACTGGGGAGATGGAACAGTACCTGTTAACGTATCAGAGGATGATGCTGTTAATGGAAGATATGGCACATACAAAGACGGCAATATCGGCGATGAAAGATATGTGAGTTATGAAAAGCTGTATAATAACAGATTCGATGTCTTGAGAATAGCATATAACAGGTTTAAGGAAAAATGCATAGAAACAAAGAAGACGCTTGGAAAGGGCATGCCGTTATATAAGCAGTTTGATAATTTTGTCAGGGATAATGCTGACTGGCTTGATGATTATGCATTGTTTATGGCTCTCAAGGTGCATTTTAATAATGTTTCATGGAGCGAATGGGATGATGATATAAGATTCAGAAAACAGGAAGCTATGAACCGATATAAGGATGAACTTGCAGATGATATAGGATACTGGAAATTCATTCAGTATGAATTTTTTAAGCAGTGGACAGCTCTTAAAAAATATGCCAATGATAATGGAATAGAGATTATTGGCGATATTCCAATATACATGGGATATGACAGCGATGCAGTCTGGGCTGACCAGTCTGAATTCCAGCTTGATGAGAATCTTACACCTGTAAAGGTGGCAGGAGTACCACCTGATGCATTTTCAGAATCAGGACAGAAATGGGGAAATCCTCTTTATGATTATGATAAAATGGAACAGAATGATTTTTGCTGGTGGAGAAAGAGAATGAAGGCATCAGCACAATTGTATGATGTCATAAGAATTGACCATTTTATAGGAATTGTGAAGTATTATACAATCCCAGCGGATATGCCTGATGCTAGACAGGGTGAATATGTGAAGGGCCCGGGTCAGAAACTTCTTGATGCAATTAATGAATCAATAGGAAATAAGAAGATAATTGCTGAAGATCTGGGTGTTGAGGTGCCTGAAGTATCAAGAATTCTTGAAGAAAATGGGTATCCAGGAATGAAGGTTCTGGAGTTTGCATTTGGCGGAGACAGAAAGAATCCGCATTTACCTTATAATTATACAACGAATCTTGTATGCTATGGTGGAACTCATGATAATGAAACTTTGCTTGGGTATTTTGAAGACCGGTCAGATTGGGAACTTGGATATGCGTATGATTATCTTGATACGCGTGACAAGAGACAGATGGTTGATGAAGTATTCCGTGCGGCATATTCAAGTGTTGCAGTTCTTACTGTATTTGCAGTTCAGGATATATTAAAGCTTGGAAACTGGGCTAGAATCAATTTGCCATCAAGTCTTGGAAATAACTGGAAGTGGCGTATGCAGAAGGGACAGCTTGGACAGCAGCAGATTACTGATATGAGATATCTTGCAAGTGTATTTGACAGGGAATGCAAATAACCCCCTATAATTTAATAAATTTTGAAAAATAGTCCATAAGTACTATTTACATTATCTGAAAGTGTGGTATTATATAAACATCAAGAGACAAGATAATACTTTAGCAAAGCAGTCGAAAGGCTGTGACGCAAAGCCAAGGGTCTTAACTGATTAACATCAGAATGACAGCCGGTTGCTACGATCAGACGCAAAGTGATTCGTATTTATAAAGCATCCGGTTATCGGATGCTTTTTTTAATAGAAACGGGGGAAAACAATATGAGAAAGAATAATGGTACTAAGAAGACAATTAAGACAATAACAATTACAGCAGCAGTTCTTTTATTTGGAATTGGAGCTGGATTTGCTGTTAAGGCAGCGGGAACAGATAATGCTGATAAGGCTGCCGCAACATCAGTTGTAGCAGCTGGCAATATGAATGTTGAATCTGCAGTTGATAATGAGACAGAGACAGAAACAGAAACTCAGATGGTTGAAACTGTAACAGAGCAGACAATTGAGCAGACAACAGAAGAGACTACAGAGGAAGCAGCTAAGCCAGAGGAAACAAAGGCAGAGACTGAAACACAGAAACAGACAGAGGCAGCTGCAACAGTAGCAGAGACAGAGGCTACACAGCCAGAGACAGAAGCTAAGGTTGAGAAGCCGGTTGCTTCATCAGATGCAAGAGTTAATGAAGTTATTGCAGGAATTAATGCTGAGAGAACATCAGCAGGTGTTGGTACTGTAACATATGATGCAACACTTACAGATATGGCTCAGACAAGAGCATCTGAGAATGCTGCTAATAATTTCTTTGTGGTTGAGAATGGCAGACATAAGAGACCAGATGGAAGAAATGCTTCATCTATATGTGAAGATTATCATCAGTATGGTAATTTCGGAGAAGTTATGGGAAGATATCAGGCAACCCCAGCTGAGATTGTTAATGGATGGCATAATTCAGCAACACATTATGCATGTATGACTAATGCAAAGTATAATCGTGTTGGCGTAGGTGTAGCAGCAGATTCTAATGGACAGTTATACTGGGTAGCAATCCTTATGGATTAATTATCATAAGGACTTGACATATATATCATTGTTGTAGATAATTAAATATGGTAAGAACAATGTGTTTGCGGCATTGTTTTTATATATCTTCGCAAGAAGAAAGAGACCCTCACATTCCTCTCCCGTTGTGTGAGGGTTTTTTAATGCGTATAATTACAAGCTTAAGAAAGAGACAGGCATGTTTTAAGGATTTGTTACAATTACCTTAATGTGTGCTGTCTCTTTTTGATTAATTAAGAGGAATGTGAAAAGATGCTTGCAATGTATATATATATATGTTAATATTCTTTGCGAGATAGACAGTTGTATATCGTACAAAGACACACGAAAACAGTTGTCTTTATATAACGGACAATAGAAAGGTAAGTATGCAGTATGGCAGATAATATTAAATATTATGTCGTCAAGCAAAAGGCTTTGCCAGAGGTTCTGCTTAAAGTTGCAGAGGCTAACAGAATAATTGAGAATGAGAATATTTCTGTTGCAGATGCGACGGAGAAGGTAGGGATAAGCAGGAGTTCGTATTACAAGTATAAGGATGATATTTTTCCATTTAGAGAAAATGTAAAAGGAAAAACAATTACATTTGTATTGTCTATGGATGATGAACCAGGGCTGCTTTCCCTGGTGCTGAAGAAGGTTGCAGAATTCAAGGCTAATATTCTTACTATTCATCAGACTATTCCAGTTAATGGGATAGCATCTCTGACTCTTAGTGTGGATATTCTTCCAACAACAGGGGATTCTTCAGAGATGATAGAGCAGATTGAAAGACTTAAAGGGGTCAGATATCTTAAGATATTAAGCAGTGATGCATCTATCTAGTATACAAAGCGATTAATATATTCGGAGGCAGATATGGCAAAGATTGCAGTTTTAGGTTATGGAACAGTAGGTTCTGGAGTAGTTGAAGTTTTAAATACTAATGGCGCTTCAATTGCAAAAAGAGCAGGTGACACAATTGAGGTTAAGAGTGTACTTGATTTAAGAGATTTCCCAGGAGATCCAATTCAGGAGAAAATCGTTCATGATATAGATCTTATAATTAACGACCCAGAGATTGAGGTTGTTGTTGAAGTTATGGGCGGCGTAGAACCAGCATTTACATTTGTTAAGAAGGCGCTTGAGGCAGGAAAGAGTGTATGTACATCCAACAAGGCACTTGTTGCTGCACACGGACCAGAGCTTCTTGAGATGGCTAAAGAGAGAAAACTTAATTTCATGTTTGAGGCATCAGTAGGTGGAGGAATCCCAATTATCAGACCACTTAACCAGTCTCTTACAGCAGATGAGATAACTAAGATTACAGGTATTCTTAACGGAACAACTAACTATATTCTTACTAAGATGAGCAGAGAAGGAAGCTCATATCAGGAGGTTCTTAAAGAAGCACAGGCACTTGGATATGCAGAACGTAACCCTGAGGCTGATGTTGAAGGATACGATGCATGCAGAAAGATAGCTATTCTTACATCACTTGCATTTGGCAATACAGTTAAATTTGAGGAAGTATATACAGAGGGAATTACTAAGATTTCTAACGAGGATTTTGCATATGCTAAAGAACTTGGAAGTGTTATCAAGCTTCTTGCAACAAGCTACAGCAAGGATGGCAAGGTATATGCAATCACAGCACCATTCATGATTGACAGCACACATCCATTATATAATGTTAATGATGTCCTTAACGGAATCTATGTACATGGCAATGTTTTAGGCGATGTAATGTTCTTCGGAGCAGGAGCAGGAAAGCTTCCAACAGCAAGTGCAGTAGTATCAGATGTAGTTGACTGCGTAAAGCATAAGGGTAAAAATGTTATGACAATTTGGAGTTCAGTAAAGCAGGAACTCGGAGACACATTTGACGAGACAAGAAGATTCTTTGTAAGAATCAATAGCGATGATGTCCAGGCAGCCAAGGCAGCATTTGGCGAAGGACAGGTTGTTAAGGTTGATGGAATTAACGGAGAATTCGGTTTCGTTACAGAGCCTATGACAGAGAGAGCATTTGAAGATGCTAAGGATAAGGTTTCTGTTATAAGCAGAATCAGAATAGATGATACTAAATTACAGTAATAATATAAGGGAGAAAGAGTAATGGTTAAAGTAGTTAAATTTGGTGGAAGTTCACTTGCAAGCGCAGAGCAGTTTAAGAAGGTTGGTAATATTATCCACGCAGACGAGGACAGAAAGTATGTAGTTCCTTCAGCACCAGGAAAGAGATTTCCAGAGGATACTAAGGTTACAGATATGCTTTACAAATGTTATGCAGAGGCAGAAGCTGGCAAGAACATTGATAAGAGTCTTAAGGCAATTGAGGAAAGATACAACGAGATCATCAAGGGACTTGGACTTAAGCTTTCATTAAAGGAACAGTTCGAGACAATCAAGAAGAATTTTGAGGCACTTGCAGGAAAGGATTATGCAGCTTCAAGAGGTGAGTATCTTAATGGTATTATCATGGCCAACTATCTTGGATATGAATTCATAGATGCAGCTACAGTTATCTGCTTTGATAAGGATGGAGAGTTTGATTCAGAAAAGACAAATGCAGTATGTGAGGCAAAGTTTGCTAACATTGAAAGAGCAGTCGTACCTGGATTCTACGGATCAATGCCTAATGGAAAGGTTAAGACATTTTCAAGAGGTGGATCAGATGTAACGGGTTCAATTGTTGCAAGAGCGCTTAAGGCTGATATGTATGAGAACTGGACAGATGTATCTGGTTTCCTTGCAGCAGACCCAAGAATTGTAAGCAATGCAAAGCCAATTAATGTTATTACATATAAGGAATTAAGAGAACTTTCATACATGGGTGCATCAGTGCTTCATGAATCAGCTATCTTTCCTGTAAGAAAGGGTGGAATTCCTATTAATATCAAGAATACAAATGCTCCTGAAGATAAAGGCACAATGATTGTTGAGACAACATGTAATATGCCAGAATACACAATTACTGGTATTGCAGGAAAGAAGGGCTTTGTTGCAATCAGCATTGATAAGGATATGATGAATTCAGAAATCGGATTCTGTAGAAAGGTTCTTTCAGTATTTGAGGATAACGGAATCTCAATCGAACATATGCCATCAGGAATTGATACTATGACAGTATTTGTTCATCAGGATGAATTCGTAGAGAAGGAGCAGAAGGTTCTTGCACAGATTCATAAGGCAGTTAATCCTGATTCAGTTGAACTTGAGGCTAACCTTGCACTTATCGCAGTAGTAGGCCGCGGAATGAAGAACAGTACCGGTATAGCAGGAAACATTTTCTCAGCTCTTGCAAAAGCTAAGATAAATGTTAAAATGATAGATCAGGGATCATCAGAACTTAACATCATAATTGGTGTTAGAAACAGATACTTTGAGGATGCTATCAAGACTATTTATGGAGTATTTGTTCCTGAAGAATAATTGATAAACAGGGGGATAAGAGATATGAAAGAAGCCAAGAATGAATTGATGCAGTTTGTTGCGGGCGTAATAATGCTTGTTGTAGGACTGTACATATTATCACAGAAAGTGATGGTATCATCATCATATGGATTTTTCTCATTATGGGGCGGAAGATTTTCGTCAGGTCTTATAATGGTGCCATTAATAATAGGTATTGTATGGATGTTTGCGACAGGCGGTTCATTTGTATCTAAAGTATTTACAGTGCTTTCAGTAATACTTATAATAGCTTCAATTGTAGCGTCAACAAGAATATGGCTTGTATCTATCACAATGTATGAATGGGTACTTATACTTGTTCTTATATTTGGTGGCGCTGGATTAGTTGCAAAGGTATTGTTTGCGAACAATAAGTCAGAGAAATCCAAGAAAGACAAGACAGAACAGACTGGCAGCTATACATCAAGTATAGAAGATGAGCTTGACCAGATAAAAAAGAACATGAAATAATAAAAAATAAGATGTTTCCCCGCACATAAGTGCGGGGTTTTCTACGTTATGAAGGATACAGCATCTGGATGGGAATGGTTGATAAAGCTCAATGAAATTGATATAATAAAACGTAATATGCGTATGAAAACGGAGGAAGATTAATGGATATCGCGAAGAAAATAGCAGAAGAACTGGGAATTAAAGTTACGCAGGTAGAGGCTGCTGTTAAACTTATAGATGAAGGATGTACAATTCCTTTTATTGCCCGATACAGAAAAGAAGTAACAGGAGCATTAAATGATGAACAGCTCCGTAATCTTGATGAGAGATTAAAGTATTTGAGAAACCTTGAGGACAGAAAGACACAGGTTCTTGCAAGCATTGAGGAACAGGGCAAGCTTACAGAGGAACTTAAGGCTGCCATTACAGCGGCAGAGACAATGGTTCTTGTGGAAGATCTTTACAGACCATACAAGCAGAAGAGAAGAACAAGAGCAACAATTGCAAAGGAGAAAGACCTTGAGCCACTGGCACAGTTCATATATGCACAGGAAGCGGCAGAAGATATAACAGTTAAGGCGGCAGAGTTTATCAGTGATGAAGAGGGTAAAGAAGTTGCCACAGCACAGGACGCAATAGCAGGTGCACTGGATATCATTGCAGAGCAGATATCAGATGTTGCAGATTACAGAACATATATAAGAGATATCACAATGAAGGAAGGAAAGCTTGTTGTAACAGCAAAGGACGAGAAGGCTGAGTCTGTATATGAGAATTATTATGATTATAGCGAGGTACTTTCAACAATTCCAGGACACAGAATCCTTGCAATTAACAGAGGAGAAGACGAGAAGTTCCTTACTGTCAAGGTTGAAGCGCCAGAGGAGAGAATATTAAGATATCTTGAGAAGAATATTCTGAAAGATAATGCATTTACAGCAGAATACCTTAAGAACTGTATAGCAGATGCATATGAAAGACTTATTGCACCAGCTATTGAAAGAGAGATAAGAAGCAGCCTCACAGAGACAGCAGAGGATGGAGCTATCAAAGTATTTGGAAAGAATCTTGAGCAGCTTCTTCTTCAGCCACCTATCGCCGGAAAGGTTGTTCTTGGATGGGACCCTGCTTTCAGAACAGGCTGTAAGCTTGCAGTTGTAGACCCTACAGGTAAGGTGCTTGCAACTAAAGTTATATATCCTACAGAGCCACACAATAAGGTTGAGGAGTCTAAGGCAGAGGTTAAGAAGCTTATAGATAAGTACCATGTTAATCTTATTTCATGCGGTAACGGAACAGCTTCAAGAGAATCAGAAAAGATTATTTCAGATATGATACATGAGATGAATCTTCCAGTTGATTATGTAATCACTAACGAAGCTGGAGCTTCTGTATATTCAGCAAGCAAGCTTGCAACAGAGGAATTCCCTGACTTTGATGTTGCACAGAGAAGTGCTGTTTCAATAGCAAGACGAGTTCAGGACCCATTGGCAGAGCTTGTAAAGATTGACCCTAAATCAATCGGAGTAGGTCAGTATCAGCATGATATGAACCAGAAGAAGTTAGAGAACACACTTACAGGCGTTGTTGAGGACAGCGTTAATAAAGTCGGAGTAGACTTAAATACAGCGTCAGCCTCACTTCTTGAGTATATTTCAGGTATATCTAAGGCAGTAGCCAAGAACATAGTTGAATACAGAGAGACTAACGGAAGATTCACTAACAGAAAACAGCTTTTAAAGGTTGCAAAGCTTGGACCTAAAGCATTTGAACAGTGCGCCGGATTTATGAGGATTTCAGGCGGAGATAATCCGTTAGATGCGACAAGCGTACACCCAGAAAGTTATGAGGCAGCAACAAAGCTTCTTACACTTTTAGGATATGATATTAATTCAATAACATCAGGAGAGCTTATAGGACTTAAGAGCAAAGTTCAGGATGTTGCCAAGATGGCAGATGAACTTGGAATAGGAACAATGACACTTGAAGATATCATTAAGGAGCTTGAAAAGCCGGGAAGAGACCCAAGAGACGAGATGCCTAAGCCAATATTAAGGAAAGATGTTCTTGATATGAAGGATCTGACACCAGGTATGATACTTAAGGGAACAGTCAGAAATGTTATCGACTTCGGAGCATTTGTTGATATCGGAGTACATCAGGATGGACTTGTACACATTTCACAGATGAGCAGTACAAAGAGAGTTGAGCACCCACTTGATGTTGTAAGTGTAGGAGATATTGTTGATGTAAGAGTTATAGATGTTGATATTCCTAAGGCAAGAATCTCACTTTCAATGATTCTTGACGAGAAAGAAGCTGCCAATAGAAAGTATACTAAGGATAATTCAAAGAATAAGAATAACAGAAATAATGGCAAAGGAAACAGACAGGACAGAAAGCCTAAGAAAGAAGGACTTAATCTTTCTGGACTTGCCAAGTTCATGCATTAATAGGAGTACTGTATGGAAGAGAGAATTGAATTTGACAGCGTGGTTACTGAAAAGGCACTTAATAACTTTAAAATGTACCATAATCTTCATAACGTGGGTGGTGTGTTTGGATATGTTTTTGCTGTATTTGCACTTGTAATGTGTGCATTGGGGTTTGTGTTTAATATGTCAGCTAAATATATAGCTATGATGGGACTGTTTGGCGTCTTTTTTCTGCTCTATCCAGTTATAAGTATAAGACGTAGTAGTAAGAAGCAGATGAAAACAGTTGCAGCATTTAAAGAACCTATGCATTACAGCGTTGGAGAAGATAAGATAATTGTAAGCCAGGGCGAGATGTCGGAAGAACTTGCATGGGATCAGATATATAAGATAAGATTCACAGGAAGTAATCTTGTATTGTATTTGTCTGCGGTAAGGGCAAATGTGCTTACGGTTGACAGTATGGGTGAGACAGCAGTTCCTTTTGTACAAATGTGCCAGAAGAAATTAAAGCCATTTCAGGTCAAGGTTAATATGGACAAGCTTGCGAAGGCTGCGGCTTAGGTAAGCAGATAGGAATAGTATGGTTAAAGAAACATTTAACGCTAAAGAAACATTTGAAGCAGGATATGAAATGGGGCAGAAGGCGCTTCCAGGGCAGATATATTGCCTTAACGGAGATTTAGGTGTCGGTAAAACAGTGTTCACACAGGGCTTTGCGAAAGGTCTTGGCATAGAAGAACCTGTAAACAGCCCTACATTTACAATTATTCAGGAATACCATGAGGGCAGACTGCCATTGTACCATTTTGATGTATACAGAATTGGCGATGTAGAAGAGATGGACGAGCTTGGATACGAAGAATATTTCTATTCAGACGGAGTGTGCCTTATTGAGTGGAGTACACTTATAGAAGAGATAATTCCGGATAATGCGATACAGATAGTTATAGAAAAAGACCTTGAGAAAGGTTTTGACTACAGAAAAATAACTATCGGGCAGGAGGCAGTATGAGAATATTAGCGATAGAAAGTTCAGCAGTTACAGCGTCAGTTGCTATTCTTGAAGATGATACACTGGTCGCTGAATACACAATCAATCATAAAATGACACATTCACAGACACTTCTTCCAATGATAGATGAGATATTTTCAATGGTTCAGTTAAAGCCTGATGATGTTGATGTTATAGCAGTATCAAAAGGACCGGGGTCATTCACGGGCTTAAGAATTGGTGCGGCAACAGGCAAGGGGATTGCACTTGCACTTGATAAGAAGATGGTGGCAGTTCCGACGCTTGCAGCGATGGCTTACAATCTGTATGGAGACAGCAGATACATATGTCCTGTAATGGATGCCAGAAGAAAACATCTGTACAGTGGAATATACACATTTGATGGTAATAAGCTTGTTACAGTAAGAGATGTGAATCTTGCTTCATATGAAGAGCTTACAGAGGAACTTGCGGGACTTGACGGACAGGTTGTACTGGTAGGCGATGGTGTAGATGTTGCAGGGGAAGTCCTTAAAGAGCAGCTTGGCAACAAATGTGTTCTTGCACCGGCTCATATTAAGACACAGAGAGCAGGTTCTGTGGCTCTTTTGGCAAAGCAGATGGCTGATAATGGCGAATATACAGATGCTGACGAGTTAAAGCCTGATTATCTGCGCCCTTCACAGGCAGAAAGAGAGAAGGCTGGACATGATGCCTGAATATATAATTCGTCCAATGACAGAAGCAGATACATATGAAGTGTCAGAAATAGAAAAACAAATATTTTCGCTTCCATGGTCACAGAAATCGTTTGCAGATGCATGCACTAATAAGGACAACATATATCTGGTGTGTGTATGCGGCGGGAAAATTGCCGGGTACTGTGGAGTATGGACTGTCCTGGGAGAAGGCAATGTAACTAATATGGCTGTGTCTTTGGATTTCAGACGAATGGGAATAGCGAAGCGTCTTATGGATGCAATTGAGCAATACGGAGCAGATAAGAAAATAGAATCATATTTTCTGGAAGTGAGAAAAAGCAATAGTGCAGCTATATCACTATATGCAAAGATGGGATATAAGGATATAGGTGTAAGAAAGAATTTTTATGAAAAACCCGTTGAAGATGCGGTAATAATGTCTAAAATAATGCAATTAGGCTGATAATGCAAAAGGAGGTGGAATGATGCTTGATGTGTGCTTGCTTGGAACGAGTGGGATGCTGCCACTGCCGGGAAGATGGCTTACATCTTTAATGACAAGATACAATGGAAGCAGTCTTATGATTGATTGCGGGGAGGGAACACAGATTGCAGTCAAACAGAAAGGGTGGAGCTTTAATCCAATAGATGTAATATGTTTTACGCATTATCATGCGGATCATATAAGCGGTCTGCCAGGACTTTTGCTGACAATAGGCAATTCGGACAGGAAAAAACCTCTCACACTTGTAGGACCTAAGGGATTGAATAAAGTTGTGGCATCATTGAGGGTGATTGCACCGGAACTTCCATTTGAAATTAAAATGATAGAACTTACTAATCCACAGGAACATTTATCCATATGTGGATACGAGATAGATGCGTTCAGGGTAAATCATGCTGTTACATGTTATGGGTATTCAATAAATATACCAAGGATTGGCAAATTTGATGCCCAGAAGGCAAGACAGCTTGAGATACCTTGCAATATGTGGAATAAGCTTCAGCACGGGAATTCTGTTGAAGTGAATGGAGTGGTGTATACTCCTGATATGGTGATGGGAAAACAAAGAAAAGGAATCAAAGTTACATATTGTACGGATACAAGACCGGTAAAGTCAATAATTGATAATGCACATGAATCCGACCTTTTCATATGTGAAGGGATGTATGGAGAGGAAGGAAAAGAAGCTAAAGCCAGAGAGTATAAGCATATGACATTTACAGAGGCGGCGACGCTGGCAAAGGATGCAGATGTTAAAGAAATGTGGCTGACACATTATAGTCCGTCTTTGGTAAGACCACAGGATTACGTTGACAAGGCAAGAAAAATATTTGTGAATACAATAGCTGCGAGCGATGGAAGAACAGTTGAACTGAAGTTTGATGATGAGGGTTAGGTATGAAAAAATACACAAAAACTATAATTATAATAGCGGTTCTGGTGATACTGGCACTTGGATATTATTATTATCTTGCTAATAAGGATTCTAAAAAAGATGCAACAGACATAGCGGCAGATACCAGTGAAGTATCTGTGCTTATTTCTAAGGATGTAATGGCTAATTATCCAGGATCACCTAAAGATGTTGTTAATCTGTATGCCAGAATCACTAAAGCTTATTACGATAGTGAACTGTCAGACGATCAGATTGAAAAGCTTGGAAAACAGGCCAGAATTATGTTTGATGATGAGCTTAGGGCGACGCAGACAGATGAAGATTTCTATGACAAACTCAAAGAAGATATAAGCAACTATAATGAAACTAATACCAGAATAAGTTCATATGTGATCCAGAACGCTGACAAAACAAAGTATTCTACGTTTAATGGCAGACAGTATTCGTCTATTGAACTGATGTATTATCTTAGACAGGGTGATAAGCTTCAGAGTTCACATACTAAGTTTACACTCAGAAAAGATGATGACGGGAACTGGAAAATCCTGTATTGGGAATTAGTTGATTCAGACGAAGATATGGAATGATAGGAGAAATGAAATGAATGAAAAAGATGATGTTCTTATTCTTGCAATAGAAAGTTCATGTGATGAAACGGCAGCAGCGGTTGTTAAGAATGGCCGTGAAGTGCTGTCAAATGTTATAAATACACAGATAGCTATACATACAGAGTATGGAGGAGTTGTTCCTGAAATTGCGTCAAGAAAACATATAGAAAATATTAATCCGGTAATAAAAAAGGCTTTGTCAGATGCAGGGGTAACGCTGGATGATATAGATGCGATAGGAGTAACATATGGACCTGGACTCGTGGGAGCACTGCTTGTAGGAGTGGCAGAAGCGAAAGCAATAGCATTTGCAAAGAATAAACCACTTGTAGGTGTTCATCATATTGAAGGGCATATCAGTGCTAATTATGTTGAAAATAAAGAGCTGGAACCACCATTTGTTGCACTTGTAGTATCGGGAGGCCATACCCATCTTGTAAAAGTAAATGGATATGGAGAATATGAAATCGTTGGAAGAACAAGAGATGATGCTGCAGGTGAGGCATTTGATAAAGTTGCGAGAGCAATTGGATTAGGGTATCCGGGCGGACCCAAAATAGATAAGCTTGCTAAAGAAGGTAATCCAGATGCAATTGAATTCCCGAGAGCGCATGTGGACGATTCACCATATGATTTTTCATTTAGTGGAATTAAATCAGCGGTTCTTAATTACATTAATTCTGCACAAATGCAGGGAAAAGATATAAACAGGGCAGATGTTGCTGCATCGTTCCAGAAGGCTGTGATTGATGCACTTGTATCAAGAACTGTCCGCCTTGCAAGAGAGTCCCAAATGGATAAACTTGCTATAGCAGGGGGAGTTGCATCTAATTCAGCATTAAGAGCAGCAGTTCAGCAGGAATGTGAGAAATATAATATAAAATTTTATTCTCCATCACCGGTTTTATGCACAGATAATGCTGCAATGATAGGAGCAGCCGCATATTATGAGTATATAAAAGGCGTGCGTCACGGATATGATCTGAACGCAGTTCCTAATCTTAAACTGGGAGAAAGAATATAATGAATACGGCTATAATACTTGCTGGTGGCAGCGGGAGCAGAATGAAAAGCGAAATACCAAAGCAATATATGAAACTTGGAGACAGAATGGTCATATATTATTCAATAAAGGCATTTCAGGATAATGAACGTATTGATAATATTATTCTTGTGACCTCAAAGGAATATATTGAATACGCCAGGAATAATTTCATGACAAATGAGTTGTCAAAAGTTACAGATGTTGTGGAAGGCGGCAAGGAAAGATATGATTCGGTGTATTCTGCTTTAAAAAAAGTGAATGATGATGGAAAAGTACTGATACATGATGGGGCAAGACCATGTATTACAACAGAAGTTATAAGCAGATGTATTGAAGAACTTGACAGGTATGATGCATGTATAGCAGCAGTTCCAGTTAAGGACACCATTAAGATTGCTGACGAGCAGCAGTGTGTTAAGAATACACCTGCCAGGAGCACATTATGGCAGATACAGACACCGCAGGCGTTTAAAAATATGGTTGTAAAAGAAGCATATAGAAGACTTTACGAATCAGGAACATTTGCACATGTAACTGATGATGCAATGGTTGTGGAACAATACACTGATAAAAAAGTTAAGCTTATAATGGGAGATTATAGAAATATAAAGATAACAACGCCTGAGGATATGGAGATAGCTGGAATATTTATAAGTGATATTAATAAGCAGTAAAATACATGGCAGGTAATTATAAAGGTTGACTACCATATAAAATAATAATATAATTGATAAAAATTTTATATATTTTAAGGAGATAGGCATGAATAAATTTTCAGTAAAAAACATTAATTTTGTTGGTGCCGGAGCAGCAGTACTTGCATTTATATTTGCATTTATCCCGTTCTATAAGTTAAAACCAACATCGTATCTTTTGCAGAACGATAGTACAGCAACGCTGTATTCAATCTCAAAGAATCTTGTTACATATAATTTCTTCGGAGTGTTGTGTTTGATTCTTTCAATAGTAGCAGTGGCATTATATGTACTTAATTTTTCACAGAAAATAACAATAGCAGCAATAGCAGTATCTGCACTTGATCTGGTATCATTATTCCTTGCTCTTATTGTTGGAAACAGTGATATCAAGTCAACAAAAGATCTTATTAATACAGTAATGCAGTATACGGGATTATCAGGCAGTACTGGAGTTCTTTTGAAGTCATCAGTTGCAGCAGGATTTGTATTAGAATTAATAGTGATTATTATTATGGTTGGTTCATACTGGATTAACGAATTAGTGGTTAAACCATATATTCTTGGAGACAAATCAGGCGCAAAGCTCAATCCTCTTGAGGGACTTACAGGAACAGCTAAGGCACAGGCACAGCAGCAGTTTGGTCAGCCACAGCAGTATGCACAGGCACCACAGCAGCAGTTCGGTCAGCCACAGCAGTATGCACAGGCACCACAGCAGCAGTTCGGTCAGCCACAGCAGTATGCACAGGCACCACAGCAGCCAGTTCAGCCACAACAGAATGATGTTCAGCAGTAGTTGGTAATTATATCTATGAGGGGACACGAATAGTGTCTCCTTTTTTAAACTATAAACATAATTTGGAACACAATATAAAATAAAACAAATTTTTTTGAAAATAGTGTTGACAATGAAGTTAAACAATGATAATATAATCAAGTCGCTGGTGCGACACAATAAAATATGATGGAGAGGTACCGAAGTGGTCATAACGGGGCGGTCTTGAAAACCGTTTGTCTTCACGGGCGCATGGGTTCGAATCCCATCCTCTCCGCTAAAGCCGTTCATCAAGTATGAATGGCTTTTTGTTTGCTAGATGCAAATATGTGCAAATTGCTTAAATCAAAATCATATATGGTTACAACAGGAGTTTTAATCTACTATATATTGTTGCTTTTAAAAAAAGTGATAAAAAAAGAAAAAAGTTCTTGACAAACATAATGTGTGATGATATTCTAAGTAAGCTGTCGGCAAGATAGCAGATAACAAGTTCTTTGATAACTGAATAGAAAGACAACCTTGAAATTCTTTGAGAAATTTAAAATGATTCATTAATGAATCTTGCGAGTATCGAAAGATACACGAACCTAAA
>CAMDYG010000044.1 GCA_945910225.1 uncultured Eubacterium sp.
TTGTCAGCATATCCTGTGGACTATTCCCATGTCCAGTCGACAGACTCCCATCATGCCCTGTATTCATTGCCTGCAACATATCTATTGCTTCCGGTCCTCTGACTTCTCCAACTACAATTCTATCTGGTCTCATCCTTAAACTTGTTCTTATAAGATCTCTTATAGTCACTGCATTATTGCCCTCTGAATTAGCATTTCTGGCTTCAAGCCTTACAAGATTGTTAATATTACGAAGCTGTAATTCAGCCGAATCCTCGATGGTAATAACTCTTTCATCTGCTGGAATATAATTGGACAAGGCATTCAAAAATGTTGTCTTGCCACTGCCAGTACCACCTGATATAAAAATGTTATATCTGCTTTCAACAAGCTTTTTTAAAAAATCAGCAGCCTCCTGAGTTATTGATCCATTCTCTATCATCCAGTCAATTGTAATCGGCGTGTCATAAAACTTTCTTATTGTTATGATTGGACCATTAAGTGCTATTGGAGGCAATACTATATTAACTCTTGATCCATCTTCCAGACGCGTATCAACTATGGGATTAGCCTCATTTACCATTCTGTTTGATATAGCAGCAATTCTCTGTGCTATGTCAGCAAGCTTTTCCAGACTTTCAAATTCCTTCTCCCATTTCTCTATTCTCCCTTCTCTCTCAATAAAAATATTATTGCTTCCATTGATCATTATTTCTGTAACACTATCGTCCTCCAACAGTTCCTGCAGAATATCAAGTTTCTTTATTGAATTAAACAGCTGTTGTCTATACAATTCTCTCTGTCTTATAGGTATTGCTTTCTGTCTGCTGTGTTCATATATACTCTGTTCAATTACATCGTATAATTCCTGATCTGTTATGACCTGACTTATATCCAGCTTTTCATATACACTTTTTCTTAATGCAATAAAATTATTATCCATTCCACTCCTGACTCTTCTTTTACTCAAAATATTGTAATAATACTTCATAAAACTGTGTATATGCCAGCTGTCCCCATAGGTTACTGCTAATGCTTTCTGGTTGTACATCAATCTCTATCTGCTTCATGGAACCTACAATATCAGCCATTCCCTGTTCCAGTAGATACTTTTCAAAGTTCTTCATACGGCATATATTAAAATAGCTTCTATCCTGTGAAACATACACACTGTCACACCCCGCAAGTATTTCCCATAAATTGTGGATACCATCCCCAATATCTACTATTACATATGAATATCCCAGTTCACGTCCGAGAGAATGTAAAAACACATTCAGTTCTTCAGTTTTAATACCCTCCACATCTTCCGCACACGCAGCCTCTGGAATATAATCGAGCCTGTCAAAATGACATATCGCCTTAGTAATATTCTTATGAAACTGTGAATGATTCTGTCTGAATATATACAATGCATCTGACAAATCTTCACTCTCTTCACCTCTTAAAATGCTCTTAAGACACGGGTAGCTTTCAAGACTAATAAATAATGCCCTATCCCTTTCACTCAGCAGCTTTGCTATTCCAAGGGACAACACTATCCTGCTGGTACTATTAAACCCACAGACACCTATAATTTTTGCTTCCATTCCATTCTCCGCCCGCCCCTGTTTTTCACACTTCATAACAGTCTGAAGCAGCTGATAAGATGGCTGATACTTACATATTCCAACGACCTCATCTTCATTTCTTGAATTAATCTGCCTTGCATCATCCTCCTCTTCACATAAGACAACTGTTTTTCCACCTGTTTTCGTAACTCCATATTCATATGCTTCTTCACATATCATAAGTACATCGGCAGATTTCTCTTCAAGATACCTTACAAGTTCATTCTCTCTTGTAAAAACCTGTGCGTTATATGGAATATCATTATCATCATTAATTACTGTCATCAGACGCTTCGCATAATTCTCATCTGAATCATATATAACGCACGTGTTATTTCTCCCCATCAATTCACCCCCTGTACATATTAATCACAATATTGCCAAGTACAATAACATATCCAGCCATAACAGCAACTGCCACATGAAATCCATGTACCCCCGCAAAGCTTCCTCTTCTGACAAGCACTGCCTTTCCAACACACATTTCAACTCCTCCAACAACAATCCCGGATACTCCCGACATAATCAGCAAATTAATCAGCAGTCCTCTTCCCAGCAATAATCCCAACACACACATCAGCTTTACATCCCCAGCTCCTACTGCCTTAAACAGATAAAGTCCCAGCATAATCAGAAATCCGGTTCCTGCCCCTGTTATATATTCCTCTATACTGCAATTATTAATTACTCTTATTACCTGCATAACAATACCTGAAACAGCACCCATGATGATCAGCTTATTAGATATTCTGAAAGCTCTTACATCCTGTAATACTGCAACGAAGATAATAACAAAAGCCATTATTAATGATAGTTTCTCTATCAATTACTCCCCTCCTTATAAAAATGTGAATAGATTTACCATTAAATGTCTATACTTTTACTACAGGGCATCCCTGATAAAAAAATAGCAGAGGTAAATCTATTGAAAATGTTCGGTAAAAAAAAGAATCCTGCCACATATGATGAAAAATATCTGTTACAGGAACTTATGATGACTAAACAAGCTATGTATACCGCTTATTCTAATCTTGACTACGCCACTGACCCTGATATGATAGACTGCTATATATATCAGCTCAATTCAGAACAGAAGCGCTATAAATACCTACTTCAAAAGGCAAAAGAATCACAGTTATCTGTTACGCTGTAATAAATGTTGTGTTGTAGTGTTACTATACATTTTATTCGTATAGTTGTCAATACCTTTTCTATATTTTTATTTTTAAAATCATACAAAATACATTTGACATTTGATGACTGCTAATATACCATTTAATTAAGAATTAGCTATTCTATACTTTAGACTAGAGGAACGAGGAAATTATGAAACAAAAGAAATCTTTTAATCCACTTTTGATTACTACTATTATATTTTTTATTACCACAATAATTGCATCTGTACTTGTCTTTGTTGTATCTTCCAACAGCAAGAAACATTCAAAGCCTGCATCTGCACAGGAGGTAACAATCAGTGACGAGGAGATTGCGCAATATAAGTCAGAAGAACGTGAAGATATTCTTTCTGACATGAAGTTAAGGCTTGTCAACGGAGAGGCTTCTTTATCAATATTTAAAAGCTACTTTCCTGACAACATAGTATATATAAACAATAAGAACGAGTATGTATTTGCAGAAATCCTGCCGGAACTTGCCAAGAATTCTTATAAAGATGAGAATTTCAAGGAAGATGATAATGGCATTATTACATATAGCGATAATGGAAAAGTCATTTCTCACATGGGAATTGATGCATCCAAGTTCCAGGGAAGTATTGATTTTAAGAAGCTTAAAGATCAGGGAGTTGAATTTGCAATACTAAGATGTGGTTTTAGAAGTTATGGATCAGGCACATTAAACAAAGATTCATCTTTTGAAACATTTGCTAAAGATGCTGCTAAGAATGATATCAAGATCGGAACATATTTCTTCTCCTCTGCAATAACCACTACAGAAGCCTTAGAAGAAGCAGAATATGTTCTTGATATTATCAAGCCATACAACATAACATATCCGGTTGTTCTCGATTTTGAAGAAATTGCAGGCGATACATACCGGCAGGAGAATCTGTCTGAAGAAGAACTTACAGATATAATAATAACATTCTGCGACAGAATAGAAAAAGCCGGGTACACACCAATGATCTACTCTAATCTGAAAGGATTCATTGGAAGACTCGACCTTACCCGTTTAGAAAAATATGAGAAGTGGTTTGCCTACTATTCAGGCACCCCTTACTTCCCATATGAATTCTCAATATGGCAGTACACTGAATCAGCTAAATTAGATGGTGTCAGTGGCAATACCATAGATCTTAATATTAGTTTTAAAGATTACAATTAAATGTGACTTACATGTTCACTACGGAATTTCTCAATCATTTCTCTTGTGAGACTGATATGGTCATCAACAACATCTATATCATCTGCCTTGACCCAGGTGCCGACCGATAACTCATCTTCCTGAAGAGTTATTGTGTCGTCACCATCAAGCTCGCAGAAGTAACCAAGGAGCTGCGAACCGCTAAGTCCCCATGGCTGGCTTTTGTAGTATGTGATATTCTTAACTTTCACACCTACTTCTTCCATAACTTCTCTGCTTACAGTTTCTTCTGTTGTTTCACCAATCTCTGTGAATCCGGCAATAAGTGCATAATTCCTGTAAGTTCTCCCTGCATATTTGGTAAGAAGAATTCTGTCCTTATCAGTAACCGCAACAATAACAGCCGGACATATCTTAGGAAACACCATATTCTTACAGTAGTCACAACGTAGCATTCTCTGCTTGTCATCATGCTTAAGTGGTTTTCCACATCTTCCACAGAAATGATTATCCCTGTACCAGCCATACAGATGAAATGCAGTAATTGCTGCATAAGCATACTCTCTTGGCTGTGCCTTACGAAAAGAATCAACTCCAATGAATTCATATCCATTAACAAAAGAATACATATCCTTGTGCACTGTTGAATCAGCCATTTCTCCTAAGAATGTGCCTCTCTCAAGACTTCCCGTCTTTCTTGCAAGGAAAAAGTGTTCTTCATCTATTGATAACAGATAGATAAATTCAAAGTTATCCACAGCTTTGTCTCCGTAAGAGGATTTTATCCCCTGAATAAACTCACAATAATGTGGATATATTAATACATTTTCTTCAGGATTCTCTGAATTAAAATGTCCTGATGATCTTGCAAGCAGCGAAGAACCCTGAAAATAAAACACAGTGTCGTCATCGCATGGCTTAAGATTCTTATACTGGTTATCCAGATGCTTTGGCAATATATCCTGTATCATATTAGAAGAACACCATCTCTTCCCTAGGTGCGCCTGTCTTTTCTACGCTTTCAACGTAAAGAACAGGACCTTTCTTCTTATATGCCATCTGGAATTCATACTTAATAGTAGCTGTAACCCATATCCATTCTCTGTTTTCAAGAGAAGCTATGTTGTTGTAAAAGCTGATATAACCGATAAACTGTGTATCTTCAGCACAGCATGTCATGACCTTTCTTCCTGGAACGAAATTCTTATCCTTAAAGTACTTGTTCTTAAGAACCTGTCCCTTGAATCTTACCTTCTTGCCTGCATATACTTCTGGTCTTTCAGAAACATCCATATACCATATACCATAATCTTCATCATCAACCTGAATAACATCAGCATTGATATCGTATGGAAGCTGCTCAGATATAGCAACCTGATCGCCCTTCTCATCCTCAAATATAATCTGAAGTGCCGGGTTTAATGCTCTCATGCTTCTTCTGTAGCTGCCAAGATCCATACCTGACTTGCATCTGTTAAAAATAACCATATCTGCATATTTAACAGACTCTGCAATAATAGATTTCATATTAGCCCACTGTAACCCAAATGAATTGGCATCAACTAAAGTTATAGACTGGTATACCTGCCATCCCCTTGGTTTCTCACTTCCAAGTATAAGCGCCGGGTCCCACATTCCGTTATACTCAACAATAACAATCCATGGATCATATTTCTTATCCAGTTCATTAAGAGTCTGAATGTTAAAATCTTCCTTCTCAACAACAACCATATCTACACCATTGTCTTTAAGAAGCTTTTCGCTATACTCCTCTTCACCTTCCTCGCACACAATAAGAAGCTTGTTCTTCGCGTCTGCGAACTGACCCATTGCTATAGTATCGGAGATAAATCTTGTTTTACCGCTGTCAAGCTGACCATTAATCAAGAAAATCGGAATCTGATATTCCTCATTTGCCATATTTATCCTCATTTCCGCGCATTTGCGCTATCATTTCATTATAAATGCTTTGCATAAATGTGTTCTTAAAACACTAATTAAACCTCAAACAATTCCTTAAGAGCATCTTCCTTAAGTTCAGAACCAATTACGCAGATTCTTCCTGTAAAATCAGCACTTCCTTCACGAATCTCATATTCTTCTGGTACAAGATCAAAATACATCCATGTTCCATCTGTGCAAGGAAGCATACCCTTAGAACGAAGAACCTTACCATAATCTTCACTCTCAGAAAGCTTCTTTAATATGCTATCGAGTTCTGCCTTCTCATACTTCTTAGGAGTCTCTGTTCCCCAGCTTGTAAATACGTCGTCTGCATGATGATGGTGATGGTCATGCTCATGGTCATGATGATGCTCATGTTCCTCGTCGTGGCCGTGATGATGTTCATGTTCATGTTCGTGGTCATGATGATGTTCATGCTCGTCATCATCATCGTCATGATGTCCACCACAACAGCAGCATTCACCATCTTCATGATGATGGTGGTGATGCTCCTTCTCATGCTCCTCATAAGCCTTCTGCGCTGCCTCTGCAAGCATGTCTAACTCAAGGTTAGTAACATTCTCCATTGCACCTAGAATCTTAGTTCCATCAATATCATCCCAAGGAGTTGTGATGATATGTGCATTAGGATTAACACTCTTAATAAGCTCAATAGCTGTCTTTAACTTCTCTTCAGAAACATTCTGGGTTCTGCTTAAGATAACAGTTCCTGCATGCTCAATCTGGTTATTAAAGAATTCACCAAAGTTCTTCATATATACCTTAACCTTAGATGCATCTGCAACTGTTGACGCACTGTTAAGAACGATTTCATTCTCAATGTGAAGATCTTTAACGGCCTTGATAACATCTGAAAGCTTACCTACACCTGAAGGCTCAATAATAATTCTGTCTGGATGATACTTGTCTACAACTTCCTTAAGAGAAGTTCCGAAATCACCAACAAGTGAACAGCAGATACAGCCTGAATTCATCTCTCTTATCTCAACGCCTGAATCCTTAAGGAATCCACCATCAATACCGATTTCACCAAACTCGTTCTCGATAAGAACTACCTGCTCTCCCTTTAAAGCTTCCTTTAAAAGCTTGCTTATAAGTGTTGTTTTACCTGCTCCTAAAAAGCCTGAAATTATATCTACTTTAGTCATTTTATCAACCTTTCCGCAGCATATGACTGCTCTTTTCTCTCATATTTTCAATTATACACTTCTTGTCAATCCCTATTTGAAAAGAAAATGTAAAATTTTATTAAAAATATTTTAATCACACAGTAATCCCCATACTCTGCCTTAATTCATCTGCCTTCTCTCCAATCTTTCTTAACCGGTGGTTCACACCTGATTTGCCAACTGGAGGATCTAACAATTCTCCAAGTCCCTGCAGGCTCATGTCAGGATTTTCCAGCCTCAAAAGTGCAATCTCCATAAGACTGTCGCTTAAACTGTCAAGTCCCACAGTATCCCTTATCAGCTCAATATCCTTAATCTGTTTCACTGCTGCCTCAATTGTTTTATTAAGATTAGCAGTCTCACAATTAACCTTTCGGTTAACATCGTTGCTGATTCCTTTAAGAATCATGACATTATACAGATTCATCTGTGAAACTACTGCCCCCATAAGATTCAGGGCATCAGTAATATTATTACCTTCTTTCATGTATACAACAAAGCTGTTTTTTCTTACGATGACTTTGGCATCCAGACCAAAGAAACGCAGCATCTCCATCAAAGTATCTGCATCTTCTTCATACTGGCATACAATCTCATAGTGGTAGAACTTATTAGGATCGCTTATAGAACCACGCTCCATGAAAGCTCCTCTTATAAATGCTTTCTTGCAGCAGTCCATTGCTACAATCCTTGAATCCACAAATACCGGTTCAATCTGTGTAAACTGTTCATCACACCATTTTAAAGTCTGCAATATCCTTGCAACATCATTCTGCCCCGTTATCCTAATTATTGTTTCCTTGCCATTCACGATAAGTTCATTCGTATCAGCATCTGTCTTAATGCTAAAAATTTTCAATAAAAGTTCCTTGAACTTCTCAACTGATAATTCATTCTCAGTCACAAATTCCAGACATATCTCTCCATTATCAGACTCACTAACGCTTCCGGACATGCCCATAAACGCAGCAAATTCCGCAATCTGGCAATGCCTCGCGGAATCCACTTTCTTAACCAATTCTTCTTTTACCTCTGATGAAAATGACATACTTAACCTTTTCTCTTAGAATCTTTCTCAATATCTCTGTGTTCAACCTTACAGCCATACTCAGTTTTGCTTATTATCTTATATATTTCATTAGCAAGTGTAACTGAACGATGTTTTCCACCTGTACATCCTATAGCTATGACCAGACTATTCTTTCCCTCCTTCACATAGTTCGGAAGAAGGAACTGTAACAAATCATCTATTTTTTCCAGAAACTCTGTTGTCTCCGGAGCTTTTTTCACATAATCCTGAACCGGCTTATCATTGCCCGTCAGATGTTTCAGTTCTTCAATATAATAAGGATTAGGTAAGAACCTGACATCAAATACAAGATCAGCATCTGCCGGTATTCCATATTTAAACCCAAAAGAAAGAACTGTAACAAATAAATTCTTAAAATTCTTATCGTCAAAGAATATGCTTTCAAGCTCAGTCTTAAATTCTCTTGTAAGCATCTGACTTGTATCTATTATTACATCTGCTCTGTTTTTCAGAAACTTTAATTCATTCCTTTCAAGCTTGATAACATTATCAATCCTCTCATGGTCGTCCTTTGCCAGCGGATGGGTTCTTCTTGTTTCCTTATATCTCTTAACAAGAACCTCGTCACTTGACTCAAGAAACAGAATCGTATAATTATAATGTTTGGCCAGCATATTATCAAGAACAGTATCCAGTTCTGCAAGTGCATGTCCGCTTCTTATATCTACACCTATTGCTATATTGCTGTATCCATCTTCTCCTGCATTTGCAAGTTCTGCGAATTTCGGAATAAGTGATATTGGCATATTATCAACGCAATAATATCCTTCATCCTCCAGCACATTAAGCGCTGTAGACTTTCCTGCTCCCGACATTCCAGTAACAATAATCATCTTCATTTTATCATCTTCTCTTTCTTATCAGTCTTTCACTATCTGCCAGCCTAAAACCCAACTTTTACAACCTCCAGTTCAAGCTTAACCTTGAACTTATCCATAACAGTATCCTTAATATAATCCGTAAGTTCACATACATCTGAAGCTGTTGCATTTGATTTATTAACAACAAATCCTGCATGTTTATCTGATACCTGCGCTCCACCCCGCATGCATCCCTTTAGCCCCGCATCTTCTATAAGCTTTGCTGCAAAATACCCTTCCGGTCTTTTAAATGTACTGCCAGCGCTTGGATATTCAAGCGGCTGTTTCTGTCTTCTCCTGGCTGCAAGTTCTGATATATTCTTTCTTATTGTATCCGGTTCACCTTTTCTTAATTTCAATACTGCATCAAGAACAATCATATTACTTCTTGCAATAATGCTTGTTCTATATCCCAATTCAAGTTCATCCACAGAAAGTTCCCTTATACATCCGGAATCATCAATAACCCTGGCACTAACAAGAATATCCTTGAATTCTCTGCCATAAGCACCCGCATTCATTCTAACAGCGCCACCTATGCAGCCCGGAATTCCCGTAGCAAATTCAAACCCTGCAATTCCATTAGCTGCAAACTGGTTACCAAGCCTGATAAGTCTCATTCCAGCGCTCGCCCTGATAAACACACTATCTGTCCCAGCCTCATGTTCCTGCAATATCTCAAAATTACTGAAAGCATCTCCTAATTCAACAACTACTCCTCTGAAGCCCTCATCACTCACAAGAATATTACTTCCGTTGCCGATAACAACATATGAAATGTCCGATTTTTTCAAAAATGCAATAACATCTGTTATCTGCTTTTCTGTCTGTGGTAATACATAATAATCTGCCGGTCCTCCAATCCTGAATGTTGTATGTAACCGCATAGGTTCATCCGTCTTCACATTAGAAGTTCCCAGCATTGCTGCCAACGCATCTGATAATATTTTATTATCCATATACTCTCACTATCCTTAATACTAATTTCCAAGAATCAGCTTAGCTGCGCCATACATTCCTGCATCATTTCCAAGTACAGCTTTGACTATCTTAGTCTGTCTGCTGGCGTGGAATACACATTCCCTGTAATATTTTTCAATAAGATTGATAAAATACTCTCCTGCTGCAGATACTCCCCCGCCTATTACAAATACCTCCGGATCTACCATTCCTGCTGCACATGCTAATCCTTTTCCAAGATATCTGCATACATATTCTGTTACCTGTATAGCCAGGGCATCTCCTCCCTTTGCTTCATCAAATATGACTTTAGCTGATATATATGGCACACTCCTTAGAGAAGATGGCATATCACTTTCCGCAAGCATACGATTAGCTGTCCTCACAATACCAGTTGCTGAAGCTACCTGCTCAAGACAGCCTTTCTTTCCACAGTTACAGCTTTCTGTTTCTCCTTCAACAAGTGGAATATGACCTATCTCTCCTGCTGCTCCATTAAATCCATAGAGTGGCTTTCCATCAATTATAACTCCACCCCCTACACCTGTTCCGATTGTGACCATTACCATGCTGTTATATTCGCTTCCGCCACCTACCCAGAATTCTCCAAGCGCCGCCATGTTGGCATCATTTCCTATCTTAACAGGAATACCGGTAAGCTCAGCTAATACATTAGCAGCATTGAATACACCCCAGCCTAAGTTAATACATTTGTTAACTGTTCCATCCTCAAGGCATGCTCCAGGAAGTCCCATTCCAATTCCTGCAACATCTTTAATGGTAAGTCCCATATCTGATATGACATTCTTAATATACTCACTTATATCAGGCAGAATCAGGCTTCCACCCTCATCCTTCCTTGTTGGAATCTCTTCTTTTTTTAAGAGCTTTCCATCTTCTGAAAATGTTCCACATTTGCATGTTGTTCCCCCAACATCAATTCCAAATACAATCTTACTCATCGTCGTCCTCTCCACCCCTCATGAGGTTCTCCTGTACTCTTCTGTACAATTCCTTGGCTGCATTATATCCCATCTTCTTCTGTCTGTGGTTAACCGCTGCTGATTCGACAATAACCGCAAGATTACGTCCTGGTCTTATCGGAAGAGTGTGACACACAACCTTATTACCAAGATATTCTATATACTCTTCTTCAAGTCCAAGTCTGTCATACTCCCTGTCCTTATTCCAGTCCTCAAGCTTGATAACCATATCTATTTCCTGTGTTTCCTTAACACTTTCAACACCAAAAAGTGTCTTGACATCAATAATTCCAATTCCCCTAAGCTCAATAAAATACTTGGTGACTCCCGGTGCACTTCCAACTAAGGTCTCATCGCTTACCTTTCTTATCTCAACGGCATCATCTGTTACAAGACGATGTCCACGCTTAATAAGTTCCAGTGCAGCCTCACTTTTACCAATTCCAGATTCTCCGGTTATAAGCACTCCGACACCATAAACATCAACTAAAACTCCATGAATTACAATACATGGTGCAAGCTGAACCTTTAACCACCTGATTACTTCTGCTGTAAATGAAGATGTTGCCTGATCTGTCATAAGCAGAGGTATCTGATATTTAACTGCAAGTTCAATAACCTTAGGCTCTGGTTTTAAATTCCTGCAGAATATAATACATGGAATATTACTTGATAAAAGCTGCATATACCTTTCATATCTTTCCTGCTCAGAAAGACTTTCAAGATAAGCATGCTCAACATTACCGATAATCTGCAGACGATCATTATCAAACTGATCATAAAATCCAGTCAGCTGCAATGCTGGTCTGTTAACATCAGGCAGATTAAGCCATATTCCTGATGCATCGATTTCTGGTGTAAGATTAATAAGATTCATTTTCTGGATAACTTTAGATAACTTTACCCTCTCTTTACCATTACTCATATATTCTCTGCCTCCAAACTCATGTTTACGAATTAATATATCCTAAGTTTATCACAGACAACCTCTAAAAGCTATTATAAATAGTGCTGTCAGTGGAAGAATTTGTATATATTCTCCGCTACATTTTCGGTGATACCATCTGCTTTCATAAGTTCCTCTACTGATGCCTCTCTGATCTTTTCTATATCAAGAAAATGTTTCATAAGTGCTTTTCTTCTTACTGGTCCGATTCCTTCAATCGAATCAAGAACAGAAGACACCTGTGCTTTATCTCTTAAGCTTCTATGATATGTTATTGCAAATCTGTGTGCTTCATCCTGAACTCTTGTAATAAGCTTAAATCCCTCACTATGCTTGTCTATTGGTATTTCGACATTATTGTAATACAGACCTCTTGTACTGTGAGTATCATCCTTAACCATACCGCATACAGGAATATCAAGACCAAGTTCTTTAAGTACATCAAGTGCTATATTTACCTGTCCACGTCCACCATCCATCATGATTAGATCCGGATACCTTGAAAATCCATGACTCTCCTCAAGTCCCTCACGTTCCCTCATTCCTCTTGTAAATCGTCTGGTAAGAACCTCTCTCATGCTCTTATAATCATCAGGACCCTTTACAGTCTTGATCCTGAACTTACGATAATCGTTCTTCTTTGGTCTTCCGTCCTCAAAAACAACCATTGATCCAACGCTCTCAACACCATTAGTATTAGATATATCATACGCTTCTGCCCTATGAAGAATTCCTAATCCGAGCCAGTCTGCAATTTCTTTCATCGCACCCGTTGTCCTGCTTTCTTCACGTTTGATTTTCTCAGCATCCTGCGTAAGAACAAGCTGTGCATTCTTGTATGCAAGTTCAACCATTTTCTCCTTGTCGCCCTTCTTAGGTGTTACGATACTGACCTTGCGCTCTTTACGTTTGCTGAGCCACTGGGCTATAGTATCTGAATCCTCTATCTCTTCCTGTACCATAATAATATTAGGTATAAATGGAGTTCCTCCGTAATACTGTTTCATAAACTCTGAAATTATATCACTCTTGGTATCCCCTTGTGCAACCTGCATATGAAAATGATCTCTTCCTAAGAGCTTGCCCTGTCTGATAAAGAACACCTGCACGACTGCATCCTGTCCATCACTTGCACACGCAATAACATCCCTGTCATTAACATCATCTGCTGTAATCTTCTGTTTCTGTGCAACCTGTCTGACACTTATCAGCAGATCTCTGTATCTGGCAGCTTCCTCATATTCCATCTTTTCTGATGCTTCCTGCATCTGGTCTGTAAGCCTGTCCATAATCTTCTTGTAATCACCATTAAGGAAACTTACAACCTCATCAATCCTTCTTCTGTATTCCTCTCCACTTACATAACCCTGGCAAGGTGCATCACACTGCCCAATATGATAATTGAGGCACGGCCTGTCCTTCCCTTCATCCTTAGGCAGACTCCTGTTGCAGGTTCTCACCTTATACAGCTTACATAATAGTTCTATCGTATCCTTCACTGCTGTAGCAGATGTGTAAGGTCCAAAATACTTTCCTGCTCCATGCTTCATTTTACGCGCAAACAAAACCCTTGGAAACTCTTCTCCAATGGTTATCTTAATAAAAGGATAACTCTTGTCATCCTTAAGCATAGTGTTATATTTCGGTCTGTGCTCCTTTATCAGGTTACATTCCAGTACCAGCGCCTCAAGTTCGGAATCCGTGATAATATATTCAAAATACTGAATATGCGACACCATCTGTATAATCTTGGCTGATTTGTTCCTGCTGCTTTGAAAATACTGTCTTACACGATTCTTTAAAATCTTCGCCTTACCTATATATATTATGTTGTCCCATTTATCATGCATAATATAAACTCCCGGTTTGGCCGGGAGTTTCTTAAGCTCTTCTTCTAAATCAAACATACTATAAGCTTCCTTAGTCCTCTTGCCTTACTGAGTGCATATCTTCGCACTTTTCTTATAGTATTTATTATCCCAGCTAAATCAGCTTTGTCAATATATTTTGCATTACCAAATCTAACCTTAAGGATGACACTCATTGTATGTTCAAGTCCCATATCTGCAAATGCTGCGTCTGATGATTGCAGATTATGAATATAATCTTCATAATCACAATCCGGAGTTCTTTCATATCCTGCCAGTGCAAGCAGCTTCTCAAGATAAATGTATAACTCCATAATATGTTTTTCGTCAGTATTTTCTGATTTTAATAACAAAATTCTTCTGACAATTCTTATAATAATTAATATGATTACCACAACAGCAATAACTACTACAATTATTGCCATAACTATTTTCATATTAAAATTAAATGCATTTAATTTATCCCTGAACATTCCCCGTCTGTTATTATCAGGTACACCGGTAGATTCTTCTGTTGAGTCAGTTTCATCTGCCAGACTTGTAATATTCTGTTCTAAAGATTCTTCCTCTGTCTGAGCCTCACTCTGAATCTCACTTGACTGTTCATCAGTATCCGCCTGACTTGAAACCTCCTGCATTTCTGAATCAGAATAACCTGGTGTTGGATCTACAACTACCCATCCGTAATCATCAAGAAATACTTCCAGCCATGCATGTGCTGAGCTGTCTTTCACTTCATATGTTACAACTTCTCCATTAGAATCTGTTGTGTTTATAACATAGCCTGCACAATACCTCGTTGGTATTCCTGCACATCTTAATGCTACAGCCGCCGTTGTCGCAAAATATGTACAATACCCCTGTCTGCTCTCCAGAAGAAAATACTGGACAACACTCTTTCCTTCAGGCACCTTTCCTGGCTTCATAGTATATTTGTAATATTTGTTAAGATGCTCTTCCACCCTGCTGATATATCTTATTTTGTCTTCTACCTTGTAATACTTTCTCTGCCCAAATATCGTCTCAATTGCACTCCTGTCCACTGCACTGACAGACAGATATGAACCATACACGAAAGTCTTGTATGAATCAGCCTCTGATCTGTCTGCGACCTTAGTCATAAGTAATCCAAGATTTTCATAATCTTTATAACTTCCATCTTTTATAATTGCAACCGACTTATTATATGAAGACGCTATATCACTAGTGTTTCTGAAACTAGGATGAATATAATACAATCTGTTTACCAGATCACTATATTCCTCTGAAATCTTATATCTTCCTGTCTGTGTCAGTCCAAAAAGTATTTCAGATGTTTCGTATTCGTAGCCATATACTGATTCCCTGGTATCTATATACCTTGCCCAGTTATTGTCATTAAATTCTTTCCCCTGATATATCTTAATATATTGCAGGGTTCCTGTTCCAACCGTAGTGTATGTACCTACAACATTATCATCATAATATAACTCATCAACCTGACCAACCTGACCATTTCCCATACCAACAGCTGCATTTATCCTGTTGTCCTCTTCTTCCTCGACAACTTCCTTCCTGCCATCAAGATTAATGCCAAAACGCTCATACATAACATCTGATATCATCGTCCTTGCATCATCAAAAAACGCATTTCTTTTATAATTGCATTCCGGATATATTATCACTGTGAATATTGCAATAACCAATGAAACATATATCATCGTGAAATCTTTGTCATGACTCTTCTTCTGTCTTCCTAATACCATACAGTTAAACACAAACAGCATGCATATCATTATCGTGAAAAGATCAGGTACTATTCCGCAGCCAATGACAAATCCAAGAACAGGCAGCGTAATAATAAGTGACGCAGCCATTGATGTAAACCTGAACACGACCATCGCTGTAAGTAAAGCCACCACAAGTGTCATAATTACAAATGCACTGTTAAGATACGACTGCACTTCTGCCCATTCATACTTCAGATCCTCTCCACCAAGAACAGGATTCATCCCGGCTCTGCTGCAAAATGCGTCAATATAACATCTGAATGCAATAATAATCCTTGCGAAATTAAAGACACAATATATTACAGGAACTACTATAGATGCCACTATTGCGTATAATTTATATCTGCCATCATAATAAAACAAAAGTGAAAAAACTATTGTCCAGAAAACAGACATAATAATAATAATACCCTGATTGACATAATAGTCCGCAGCAGCATACAAAACGCCTGTTATTCCTATAGTTCCAAACACGGCTACTATTATTCGTAATATAAGATTGTTCCCGTATATAGTCCGTCTTTTTCCCATGTAAGTCCTCTTAATTACATTTTATTCTTCATTATCCGTAATAACGACCGGCTGTGATGTCAGTTCTATGGTTGTATCAGCATATATCGCCTGACATGCTTTAGCCGCTGCATCTTCAAAACATTTGTATTCCATTACTGCCTTCATTGCCTGTATACATGTCACATCATCATAGAACTTAAGCCTTACTATATCTTCTCTTACACCATCCCACACGACATATTCTCCTATGGTATTATTATGTACGAGTCCAAGTCCTTTAGAAAATGCAGCTCTGTATATCCTGCTCATATGCTCAAGCGGCTGCTTTGATTTAGAGGCATCAATATCAATAACAAGAAATACTGTCCGATACACATCCAGATCATATTCCTTTACAATAAAATCATCCTCTGGCAGGGTGCTGCTCCTCTTCCAGTGAATATTTCTAGGGCTGTCACCATCCCTGTATTCCCTTAATTCCGTTACCTCATCTCCTGCACCCCTGAATCTTAATTCTTCATTATCAATCTCAGAATACGCACCTTCTATATCCTGAATATCAGATGCTTCGCTCTTTGGCATAACACATACCTTGGTCATGCCTTTAAATTTCTTTCTGACATGAAAAAATCCAAGATAATCATATATATCTATAACATCTACACCTATGGAAATATTTCCGCAAAATGAAGCTGGCAGTTCCACTTTACCAGCATATTTCCCGGGTCCTTTTATTCTATACACATTTTTCCTTAATTCATCACCTGTGGATATATAAGTATATTTAATGCTCATATCAGCATTTACAAAGCTCAGATTTAATATATTCTTTTTAACAAGCTTAATCCTTACACTACTTCCCTCAGTGACAATATTACTGTCAACCTGCAGACTCATACCCAGATTAATATACGATATCATAAACATTATCCATGATGTTAATGGCAATACAATCATGAGTACAAGAAGCATGTATATCTGATATTCAACATAAAAAATGTTCACGCCAAGAACAACCAGCAGACATATTAAATACAATACCCTTCTATGCTTCATATTGTCAGTCCTTTATCATTATTCACTCATCTGTGGCACAGGAACCTGTCTTAATATATCAAGCAGCTCCTTTTTGGCAGCCTCAATTCCTGCTGCTCCTGAAACATTCATAACCATTCTATGTGCAAATGTCTCTATAATTATATTCTTAATATCAGACGGAAGTACATATTCATTGCCCCTTAAGAAAGCTTCAGCCTTTGCCATTGCTATAAGTGCTATACTTCCTCTGGGAGATACCCCCTGTACAATGTTGTCCCTGCTTCTTGTCTTCTCTGCAATCCTTGCCGCATACTCATACACTGAATCATCCACATGTATACCTGCAACCTCATTCTTAATAGCCTGCAGCTCTCCTTTATCAAGAACACACTGTGAAGCATTTCCAGCCTTGTCAGGATCTAATCTGTTCTTCATAATAGCAACTTCATCCTCTACCTGTGGATATCCCATTGACAGTCTTATCATGAATCTGTCCATCTGTGATTCCGGCAGTTTCTGTGTTCCTATAGAACCTATAGGGTTCTGCGTTGCAATTACAATAAACGGATCAGGAAGGTCATATATATTGCCGTCAACAGTAACCTTAGACTCTTCCATTATCTGTAAAAGCGCCGACTGTGTCTTAGGTGATGTTCTGTTAATCTCATCTGCCAGAAGCATATTACACATCGCCGCTCCCTGCTTAAATTCAAACTTTCCACTCTGCCTGTTATACATAGAAAAGCCTGTTATATCAGATGGCATTACATCAGGTGTAAACTGGACTCTGTTATATTCGAGTCCTAATGCATCAGCAAATGATCTTGCCATCGTTGTCTTTCCAACTCCCGGAATATCATCCAGAAGCACATGACCACCAGCAATTATTGCCATATACACCTTACATATAACATCATCTTTTCCTATAACAGACTTTTTAACCTCTCTTAAAACCGCTTTAGATTTCTTTAAGTAATAATTATTCTCGCTCATGTAGTCCCCCAAAAAAGTTTTATTATTCCTGTATAGCCGCTTCCTTCAGCATGTAGTCAATTGATATCCTCATGCCATAAAGCTTTCCATCTAATCTGAACTCAACATGATCCCCATTAATTTCAGCGCTTACAAGAACCTCATATTGATCAGGTTTATCATTAAGTGATTCCTTAATCATAGTATTGACACTATCCCATATTCTCTCCTGAACATGAATAACAGATTCTCCATCAAACTTGAAATTAACCGGAACACTTACATTAAGTGTTGTACCATCTTTTAAAACTACAGTATCAATTCTGGTATCATATGAATATCCTGTCGATTCATCCACTTCACCTGGATAATACTTGCATGTTTGCTTTTCCCATGAAAGTCCGTCATACATTCCTCTGACACTGTTCATCATTTCATAATCATCTTCCGTCACATCATAATAAGTTGACATTTCTGCCTTACTCTGTGCTTCAAGATATACGTCCTTTGTCTCATCTGTCGTAGTGGCCAGTGGAATCTGGACTTTCGATTTATTATTGTCATTAGTAACTACGCTATAATTCTTGACAGCCATCACAAATACAACTATTGCAGCTATAGAAAGTACTATCGGAATTAACTTTTTAACAGAAATATTATCTCTTACTGGTTTTAATTCTACTATTTTATCATCAGTTTGTACACTTTTTGTTTCTGTTTTATCAAACAGTTCTGACTTATCGAGTATCTGGTCAATCTGTTTTTTGATTGTGTCCTTGTCTGGATATTTTATTTTACTCAAGATAATCCCACTCCTTTCTTACTCTCTTTAACATTGCATAATACCTGCTCTTAACTGTACTCAGCTCCACTCCTTGTTTTATGCTGATCTCTCCAAATGTATATCCCTCATATACCTTCAGCCTGAATGTCTCCCATTCATTATTCTTATGATGTCCATACATTTTCTCCATCTCTTCGTAAGACAACTTGCTAAGTACACTCGACTCTGTACTTAGCTTGTCGTCAACGATCTCCTGAAATGAGTCATCCATGATCTGCGTGACGATGCTTTCGTGATACTGTCTGCTTCTGAAGAAATCAGTAATTTTATTGTCCGCTATTCTTACAAGCCATGTCTTGAAAGACGCTTTTGCAGCATCAAATGTCCCCAGTCCTTTTAATGCTGCAACAAACGCTTCCTGAGTGATATCCATACTTGTCTCTTCATCCCCAAGCTTAATATAAATATGCTTATATATGCTTTTGTAATACTGACTTATCAACTCTTCCGCTGCTTCCTTATCGTTCTCCATCACGATACGCCTGACAAGTTCAGCATCTTTGCTCCTCGACAGCAAATTCATCTACTCACCCCCGGTTACCTATGTATAACAAACCCTTTCCCTCTTT
>CAMDYG010000045.1 GCA_945910225.1 uncultured Eubacterium sp.
ATATTTATAATACCTTAAGGCAGTGTAACAAAATGTAACAAAAATGCAAAAAGAAGAAAGTCTTGAAAATCAAGGCTTTCTTCTTTAAAATCAGTGCAGAAGATGGGACTTGAACCCACACGCGGTAACCCGCACAAGAATCTGAATCTTGCTCGTCTGCCATTCCGACACTTCTGCATATATAATGTGTAGCAAACTTGATGTAAGTTACGCAACATTGATATTTTATAAGAGATTTTAGAATGTGTCAATATAAATAATCCAAATTTGTTTTATTTTGTACAGGGAGTATAGGTATAATTCCTGTATTTTAAGTATAAGCGGGTGATATAGATTTAATGAAAGCGTTGTATTTTAAATGTGAAAATCATTATTGAAAAAATTTTTGATAATTTTTTAAAAAAGTTGTTGACAATATTCTGGTAAGATGATAATATAATCAAGTCGTCAGCGAACAGCAAGCGACACAGAATAAAACAAGCAGTCGTGGCGGAATTGGCATACGCGCTAGACTAAGGATCTAGTCCATATTGCTTGGGTGCGGGTTCAAGTCCCGCCGACTGCACTAAAAGCACCGAGGTAACCTCGGTGCTTTTTTTGTGCGGGCAGCGATGAGAGAAGACATGGAAAGTTCACAGTCGTGCTTGCACGAACCGAGAACTTTATATGAATTCTCGAGGAGCGCCGCGACAATGCCAGAACAAAGTTCTGGCATATGAGCCGCCCGCAACAGTAATGAGAATAGAAAAGGGGGATATATATGAATACAGCATTAACAATAGCAGGAAGTGATTGTAGCGGAGGAGCAGGAATACAGGCAGATCTTAAAACATTTGCAGCCCATAAGGTATATGGAATGTCGGCAATTACAGCCCTTACAGCACAGAATACTTTAGGGGTCACAGGGATATCGGAATCTTCACCGGAATTTCTTAAGGCACAGCTTGATGCGATATTTACAGATATATATCCAGATGCGGTTAAGATAGGAATGGTTTCATCCAAGGAACTTATAGAAACAATAGCAGATGAATTGATTACATATAAGGCAAAAAATATCGTTCTTGATCCGGTTATGGTATCAACAAGTGGAAGCAGGCTTATAAAGGAAGATGCGGCAGAGGTTCTTAAAGAACGGCTTATGGTACTTGCAGATGTCATAACACCTAATATTCCAGAGACAGAAGTACTTACAGGAATGACAGTTGACAGCGCAGAGTCGATGGAGGAAGCGGCAATAAAGACATATGAGGATTTGCGGACAAAAGGAGGACATGCGGCTGTTTTAGTAAAAGGAGGACATGCAGTTCATACGGCCAATGATTGTCTGTGTGTTGATGGCAGGATAGTGTGGCTTAATGGCGAAAGAATTGATAATCCTAACACACATGGAACAGGTTGTACATTGTCATCGGCGATTGCAGCTAATCTTGCACAGGGTTTTTTAATAGAAGAAAGTGTGAAGTCAGCCAAAAAGTATCTGACGGGCGCGTTGAAATCAGGTCTTAATCTTGGCAATGGCAGCGGTCCTCTGGATCATACATATTGGCTGGATATTAATAAGTAATAAAAGGAGATACAGATGGATAGCTTCATATATAGCATAAATGCAACAATACCAATATTTTTAGTTATGATAGTTGGCTGGGTGATAAAACACCTTGGGGTTATAGATGATCATTTTGCAAATGTGGCTAATAAATATGTATTTAAGGTGGCGCTTCCGGTTCTGCTGTTCAGGGATTTGGCGGCAGCTGATTTTAAATCACAGTTTGATGCCAGATTTGTACTGTACTGCATGATAGTTACTACGATAATGTTCAGTGTAATATGGATATGTACAGAAATATTCATGAAAGATGATACACAGAAGGGAGCATTTGTTCAGGCGTCATTCAGGAGCAGTGCAGCCATACTTGGAATGGCATTCATTCAGAATATGTACCAGAGTACGGGAATGGCACCTCTTATGATAGTTGCTGCAGTTCCATTATTTAATATATTTTCAGTAATTGTGCTTACCTTTAAGGCGCATCCTGAGTGTCATGGCAATACAGAAGTCCGCTCTATGGATAAGAAAGCAAATATTAAAAAAGCATGCTTTAATATTGTGACTAATCCGATAATTATAGGGATTGTGCTGGGATTGTTATCATCGCTTGCGGGATTTACATATCCGGCAATTATTAATAAGACAATTAATAATATTGCACAGACAGCTACTCCTATTGCACTTATATGCATAGGTGCTTCATTTGAGGGCAGGAAGGCGATTAAGAAGATTAAGCCTACAGTTATTGCTACATTTTTAAAGCTTGTAGGTCTTGCGGCAATATTCCTTCCTATAGCAGTAAAAATGGGATTCCGTAATCAGGAGCTTATGGCAATCCTTATTATGCTTGCTTCGCCATCTACAGTTACATGCTTTGTTATGGCGAAAGGAATGGACAATGATGATGTTCTGTCATCAAGCATAGTTGTGCTTACAACTCTGCTTTCGAGTGTGACACTTACAGCATGGATATTTATATTAAGAAATTTTGGGCTTATTTAAAATATTTATAGTGTTTTTATCTGGTAATTCATGTTATAATAAACGGGCTTGATTTACTATGGTAAAGTGAAAGCGTATTAAAGTGAGAAAGGCATGGATTTTTATATGGCTAAGAATATCAGGAAAGCCGTCCTGTTACTTGCAATGTTGTCTGTGATTGTGGGAATGTTCACAGCGTGCAGTAATAAAAAGAACGATGATGGACGAACTACATTTACAGTAGGATTTGATGCAGAATTCCCACCTTATGGTTATAAGGATGACAGCGGTGAGTATGTGGGATTTGATCTGGATCTTGCCCAGGAAGTGTGCGACAGAAATGGATGGAATCTTGTTAAGCAGCCAATTGACTGGGATTCCAAAGATATGGAGCTTAGTTCTGGATCAATTGATTGTATATGGAATGGTTTTACGCTTAATGGAAGAGAAACTGAATATACATGGTCAAAGGCTTATATAGATAATTCACAGGTTGTTATAGTTAAATCCGGTTCAGGAATAAAGAAGTTAGAAGACCTTAAGGGAAAAGTTGTCATTGTACAGGCTGATTCATCAGCTCTTGCGGCATTTACAGGAGAAGATGCAACAGAAGAAAATCTTGCCCTTGCGTCACAGTTTAAGACACTTCAGCAGGTATCTGACTATAACTCAGCATTTATGAATCTTGAATCTGGTTCAGCAGATGCTGTATGCATGGATATGGGAGTTGCGAAGTATCAGCTTGAGCAGAGAGGCAATAAGTTTACAATGCTTGATGAAACAGTTTCATCAGAACAGTATGGAATTGGTTTTAAACTTGGCAATACTGCATTAAGAGATGAAGTACAGGCAAGTCTTAACGATATGCTTGCCGATGGAACATTTGATGAAATAGCTGATAAATGGGGACTTACAGACAGTGTATGTCTTGGAGAAGAAGGAACAGACAGTGCTTACCTTCTTGATAGTACTGATGTTGAAAAGGCTTCATTCGGAGAGAAACTTGTTGATATAGTTAAGCAGTTGTCATCCGGAATGTTAGCAACTCTTGCAATATTTTTCCTGACACTTATTTTTTCGATGCCATTAGGTCTTCTTGTATGCGAGATAAGAAAGTCAAGAATAGCTGTTGTAAGATGGATTGCAAGAATATACATATCTATAATGAGAGGAACACCTCTTATGTTACAGCTTTTGGTGGTGTTCTTCGGACCATATTATCTGTTTGGAATGAAGGTTACGGCAACATACAGATTCTATGCTGTAATTATCGGATTTGCGCTTAATTATGCAGCATATTTTGCAGAAATATACAGAGGTGGAATTGAGAGCATACCTAAGGGACAGTATGAGGCAGCAGAGGTGCTTGGTTATTCTAAAGTGCAGACTTTCTGGAAGATTATATTCCCTCAGATGGTTAAGAGAGTGCTCCCACCTGTTACTAATGAGGTTATAACACTTGTTAAGGATACATCACTTGCATTTGCACTTGCCTACACAGAAATGTTTACTCTTGCCAAGCAGGTAGCAGCATCAACAGCAAGTATCATGCCACTTTTCATAGCAGGGTTGTTCTACTACATTTTCAATTTCCTTGTTGCTATGGTTATGGAAAAGTTAGAGAAGCGTATGCAGTATTTTGATTAAGGAGGATTTTTAATATGAAGAGATTATTAGAGATAACACATTTGAAGAAATCCTTCGGCGATACTGAGGTGCTTAAGGATATATCAATGGAAGTTAATGAGGGCGAGGTTGTTGCGATTCTTGGACCTTCCGGTTCAGGTAAATCAACTCTGCTTCGCTGTGCGACACTTCTTGAGACAATGGATGCGGGAACTCTTAAACTGGGTGGAGAAACTGCATGCGAGGATAAAGATGGAGTTTCAGTATATGTTGGAAAGAAAGAATTAAAAGAAATCAAGAATACATACGGACTTGTGTTCCAGAATTTTAATCTTTTTCCGCATTATACAGTTATGAAAAATGTTACTGATGCCCCTGTCTGTGTTCAGAAAAGAGATAAGAATGAAGTAGAGAAAGAAGCTAAAGAGCTTTTGAAGAAGGTAGGACTTGATGGCAAGGAGGACAGTTATCCAGGACAGTTATCAGGAGGACAGCAGCAGAGAGTTGCGATAGCAAGGGCACTTGCAATGAATCCTGAAATGCTTTTCTTTGATGAGCCTACATCAGCTCTTGACCCTGAGATTACAGCAGGGATTCTTAAGGTTTTAAGGCAGCTTGCTGATGAAAAGATGACAATGATTATTGTTACACATGAGATTGAGTTCGCAAGAAAAGTTGCGGACAGAGTAATATTCATGGATGGCGGAGTCATTGTTGAGCAGGGTAAACCGGAAGACGTTATTGATAATCCAAGTAACGAAAGAACCAAAGCATTCTTACAGAGGATGGAAAAATAGTATTTGTCTGATGCATACAAACTAAATAGCTGGATATAATTGTTAATGGGAAGTTTTAATGAGAAAACTTCCCATTTTCTTGCATTGTGGATATAAAAGTATGATGTTAGAATAATAATACATAAGTTAGATAAATCTAACTAATGCAATTAAAATGTATATAGGAGGATTATATGGCAGCATATTTGGAGATTGAAAAGGTTATTGGAAGAGAGATTCTTGATTCAAGAGGCAACCCTACAGTTGAGGCAGAAGTTTATCTTGCTGATGGAACTGTTGGAAGAGGTGCAGCACCTTCAGGAGCTTCTACAGGTGAATTTGAAGCACTTGAGTTAAGAGATAAGGATAAGTCAAGATATCTTGGAAAGGGAGTTACTAAGGCGGTAGAGAACATTAATACAGTTATCAATGACTGCCTCTTTGGAATAGATGCATCAGATATATATGCAGTTGATGCGGCAATGATTAAGGCTGATGGAACTAAGGATAAGTCTAATCTTGGTGCAAATGCTATTCTTGCAGTATCTATTGCAGCAGCAAGAGCAGCATCTATCTCACTTGATATTCCTCTTTACAGATTCTTAGGTGGTGTATCAGGAAACAGACTTCCAGTTCCAATGATGAATATTATTAACGGAGGCTGCCATGCATTATCAAGCGGACTTGATGTTCAGGAGTTCATGATCATGCCTGTTGGAGCACCAAGCTTCAAGGAGTGCTTAAGATGGTGCGCAGAGGTATTCCATGCACTTGCAGCCATACTTAAAGAAAGAGGACTTGCAACTTCTGTAGGTGATGAGGGTGGATTTGCTCCAGCACTTAAGTCTGATGAAGAGGCAATTGAGACAATATTACAGGCAGTAGAAAAGGCTGGATATAAACCAGGCACTGACTTTAAGATTGCAATGGATGCTGCTTCTTCAGAGTGGAAGAGTGAGAAAGGAAAGGGGTATTACAAGCTCCCTAAAGCTGGAACAGAGTATACAGCAGAAGAACTTATTGAGCATTGGGCTAAGTTATGCGAGAAGTATCCAATCATATCTATTGAAGATGGACTTGATGAAGAGGACTGGGAAGGCTGGAAGAAGCTTACAGAAAGACTTGGAGACAAGGTTCAGCTTGTAGGTGATGACCTTTTTGTTACTAATACAGAGAGACTTTCAAAGGGAATTGAGCTTGGAGCAGGTAATGCAATTCTTATCAAGCTTAATCAGATTGGTTCAGTTTCAGAGACACTTGAAGCTATCAAGATGGCTCATAAGGCAGGATATACAGCAATCAGCTCACACAGATCAGGAGAGACAGCAGATACAACAATTGCAGACCTTGCTGTTGCACTTAATACATGCCAGATTAAGACAGGTGCTCCATCAAGATCAGAAAGAGTTGCCAAGTATAACCAGCTCTTAAGAATTGAGGAACAGCTTGGTGCCAGTGCAGTATATCCAGGAATCAAGGCTTTTAATGTTAATAATGATTAATCATTTGAAACAGATATTGAAAAAATATTAAGAAAGCCTTATAGTTGTGTATGATTAAAATATATGTACCAGGAAGGCAGAACAATGATTAAGAAGTTAGGAAGAAACGACCATTGCTGGTGTGGCAGTGGTAAGAAATACAAAGCGTGTCATGAAGCATTTGACGATAAGTTAAGATATCTTGAGGATCTTGGACATATTGTACCACCACATAAACTGATCAAGACACCTGAGCAGATTGAGAAGATTAAAGAGAGTGCCAAGATAAATGTAGCATGCCTTGATGCTGTTGCAGCTGCAATACATGAAGGCATGAATACTGCCGAGATTGATAAGATAGTATATGATGTAACTACTGATATGGGAGGAATCCCTGCACCACTTAATTATGAAGGATTTCCTTACAGCGTGTGTACATCTGTCAATGAACAGGTATGCCATGGATTTCCATCTAAGGATGTGATTCTTAAGTCTGGTGATATTATCAATGTTGACTGTTCTACAATTCTCCATGGATATTTCTCTGATTCATCAAGAATGTTCTGCATAGGCGATGTTAAGCCAGAGGTAAAGAAACTGGTTGATGTTACTAAGGAATGTGTTGAACTTGGACTTGAACAGGTTAAGCCTTGGGGCTTCTTGGGCGATATGGGACAGGCTGTACACGACCATGCATATGCTAATGGATATACAGTTGTAAGAGAAATCGGTGGCCACGGAGTTGGACTTGAATTCCATGAAGATCCGTGGGTTGGATACAACACACGAAAAGGAACAGACATGGTTATGGCACCGGGAATGATGTTTACAATAGAGCCTATGGTTAATATGGGTAAAGTAAATATTGTTACAGATGAAAAGAATGGCTGGGAAGTATCTACAGCTGACGGACTTCCATCAGCACAGTGGGAGATTCAGGTTCTTGTAACAGAGGACGGACACGAAGTAATAAGCTGGTAAATATAAAAAGTTCCTGCAGATCAGGCACGCTTTCGCTGCTCTCGCCTCGCAACGGTACTAAATTCGCGTTTACACACTCATTAAGTACCGGCGGGCTCAAAGCACCTGATTTGCAGGAACTTTTTTATTGCCATATGATGAGCAACACATTACATTCTGATGTGTTACCTATAAGTAGTCGCATTTTCTTGATTTTAGTAGGTTTTTTTTGAATGTGTCGGCAATGTTAGATGCATTTTTGCATGTAATAACATAATAAAATAACCGGATAATACACGGCTTATAAGCAGACTGCATATATCGTCATCATATAACCGCCTTCTGAGTCCATTTTCCTCGTAGGAATCTTATAAGGAACAGAAGTGAACGGAATCCCCAGTCAATGAACATGCCGAACCATACACCGAGTACGCCAAGTCCTAATGTGCCACCAAGAAGGTAACTGCTTCCTACACGGAATGCCCACATAGAAAAGATACTTACCATCATAGTGTATTTTGCATCACCGGCAGCACGAAGGGCATTAGGCATTGTAAAGCTTAACGGCCATATAAATATTGCTACAAGTGAGAAACAGTGTATAAGACTTAAACCTGTCTTAGTTGCTTCAGGTGACAGATGGAAAAGTCCTACAACAGGAACAGCAACAATTGTCATGATAATGTTAGTTGCCAGAATACCTGCGTATGCAATAAACATAAGCTTCCGGCCATATTTCTTGGCTTCATCAGGTTTCTTTGCACCGATGCACTGACCGATAACAGTAATCATTGCCATGCCGATTGCGTTACCAGGAATGTTGGCAAACATTGTAACTGAATTAGCAACGGAATTAGCAGCAATGGCAGCAGTACCAAATGTTGATACAAGGCTTGAAACAGAAAGCTTTCCTATCTGGAACATTCCGTTTTCCAATCCACTTGGAAGTCCGATAGAAAGAATCTTCTTAATAATAGATGGACAAGGAAGAAAGTCTTTACCAGTCTTTATTCTTATTGCTGAGTCAGCCTTGAACATAAGCCCTATTATAATTATTGCTGATATAATCCTTGATATAAGTGTAGCTAAGGCTACACCCGCAACTCCCATATTGAATACAAATATAAATAAAGCATTTCCACATATATTGATTATGTTCATGATAAGGCTTGTATTCATGCTTATCTTGCTGTTGCCAATGCTTCTGAAAAGTGCAGCGCCTGCATTGTAAACACCAAGGAATGGATATGAAATAGCAGTAATGTAGAAGTATATACTTGCACTTTCAAATACATCTCTTTCAATCTTACCGAATATGAAGTTGATGATTCCATGATTACCTATAAGTGATATGACCATAAGTAAAGCAGACAGTGTACTCATAATAAATATAAGCTGTCCGGCAGATTTTTTTGACATATCGATGTTCTTGCTTCCAAGATACTGGCTGCATACGACAGCACCGCCGGTAGCAAGGGCAGACAGTATCTGAATGAGCAGATTGCTTATGTTATCTACAAGAGCAACTCCGGAAACAGCAGCTTCTCCTGCAATAGATACCATAAATGTGTCTACAAAACCTACGCTGACAGCGAGCAATTGCTCAAATATTAATGGTATAATAAGTTTCTTTAAATCTTTCGCTGAAAACATAATTGCCTCCTGATTATCTATATATTAATATAGAATAATAAAATATGTAAAAACTTTAAAAAGTGACAAAAATTGAATGGAAATACATAAAAATTGCAGTAAAAGTAAATTGACAATAAACGATTGAAAATAATTTCTATGCATGATATAATACGATATAATTTGAATATATGAAGGAGGTATTGTCGTGAAGCATATTAAGACAATCAGCAACCGCGTATTAAAAGATACAATGAAGCACGGCGGATGTGGCGAGTGCCAGACATCATGCCAGTCAGCATGTAAGACATCTTGCACAGTTGGTAACCAGAGCTGTGAGAATAAGAATAACTAGTATTTTTAGTAAGAGAGTGTCGAACTATTCTACACTCTCTTATTTTTCGTAAGCTTATGAAGCTTGCGGTTTGGAGGCTTTTTTAATGATACATCAGTATAAGAATAACGGCTATAATATCGTTTTGGACGTCAACAGTGGTTCAGTACATGTTGTTGATGATATGGTATATGATATTATAGAACTTTATGAGAATAATACTCTTGAGCAGATTACAGAGAAACTTAAAGACAGATATTCTGTTCAGGATATTAAAGAGGCGTATGAAGAGATTGGCGAGCTTAAGGAAGCAGGCCAGCTTTTTACAGAAGATATATATGAACCATATATAGATAACTTTAAAGACAGACCTACAGTGGTTAAGGCATTGTGTCTTCATATAGCACACGATTGTAATCTGGCATGTAAGTACTGTTTTGCAGAAGAAGGCGAATATCATGGAAGACGTGCTCTTATGAGTTTTGAGGTTGGAAAGAAAGCACTTGATTTCCTTGTTGCCAACTCTGGATCAAGAAGAAATCTTGAGGTTGATTTCTTTGGTGGAGAGCCAACAATGAATTTTGAAGTTGTTAAGCAGCTTGTTGAATATGGAAGAAGTATTGAAGAAGCTAACAATAAGAAGTTCAGATTTACACTTACAACTAATGGCATTCTTCTTAATGATGAAATCCTTGATTTTGCTAATAAAGAGATGGGCAATATTGTTCTTAGTATTGACGGACGTAAGGAAATCAATGATCTTATGCGTCCTACAAGGAATAATCATGGAAGTTCATACGACATAATAATGCCTAAGTTTAAGAAGGTGGCAGAGAGCAGAAATCAGATGAATTATTATGTCAGGGGTACATTTACGCATAATAATCTGGATTTTTCTAAGGATGTTTTACATCTGGCTGATGAAGGATTTGAGCAGATTTCTGTTGAACCTGTTGTAGCACAGCCAACAGATTCTTATGCCATAAGAGAAGAGGATATTCCGTTCCTTTGTGAGCAGTATGATATCCTTGCCAAAGAGATCATTAAGCGAAAGAAAGCTGGAAAAGGCTTTAATTTCTTCCACTTTATGATAGATATTAATGGTGGACCATGTGTTGCCAAGAGATTGTCAGGATGTGGTTCAGGATGTGAGTATCTTGCAGTTACACCTTGGGGAGATTTTTATCCATGTCATCAGTTTGTTGGCAATGAGGATTTCCTTATGGGAAATGTTGATGATGGAATTGTGAGACCTGACATCAGGGATATGTTTAAGAATAGCAATGTCTATTCAAAGGAGAAGTGTAAGAATTGTTTTGCCAAGTTCTATTGCAGTGGTGGTTGTGCTGCTAATTCGTATAACTTCCATGGCAACATCAATGATGCTTATGATGTTGGATGTGAGCTTCAGAAGAAGCGTATAGAATGTGCAATAATGATTCGTGCAGCTATGGCTGAGGAAGAATAAGTAAAAGGGAGAGTTTTTAACATGAAGTACAGTTTACCTAAGAAGATTATTTATTCAATAATCGTTGCTGTTTTACTTGTTGGACTTGTATTAACAGCATTTTTCGGACTTAATGGAAAAGGTTATGGAAGCACTTACAACATTAAGCTTGGTCTTGACCTTGCAGGTGGTGTAAGTATTACATATCAGATTAGTGAAGATGATTTCACATCACAGGATGTGGAAGATACAATCTATAAGCTTCAGAAGCGTGTAGAAGGAAAGAGTACAGAGTCTCAGGTATATAAGGAAGGCGATAACAGAATTACTGTTGAGATTCCTGGCGTTACAGATGCTAATGAGATTCTTAAGGAACTTGGTACACCGGGTTCTCTTGAATTCCTTGATTCTACAGCTTATTCAGCATTTGCACAGGGAAATGATTATACACCACTGCTTACTGGTTCTGATGTAAAGGCTGCTCAGGCATATACAGATACTAATAGTTCAGAAGATACACCTTATGGCGTACAGCTTACATTTACAGATGAAGGTTCAACAAAATTTTATGATGCAACATCAGCTAATATAGGTAATAAGATATATATCGTATATGATGGTGAAGTTGTTAGTGCACCTAATGTAAAGACAGCTATATCAGGTGGTACAGCTACAATAACAGGTATGGAGTCATATGATGAGGCTGATAATCTTGCAACTTACATAAGAGTAGGATCTATTCCTCTTACTCTTGAAGAAGTAAGTTCTAATATAGTTGGTGCACAGCTTGGACATGCTGCTATTACGTCAAGTTTAATTGCTGCAGCAATTGGTCTTGCATTACTTTGTTTATTCATGATTGTAATGTTCAGAATTCCGGGTGTTGTTGCAACATTATCACTTGTTATATATACAGCACTTGTTTTATTCCTTGTAAGTGTATATGATCTTACTCTTACACTTCCAGGTATTGCCGGTATTATACTTGGTATTGGTATGGCTGTAGATGGTAATGTTATTATATATACAAGAATAAGAGAGGAGATTGGTGCAGGAAAGTCTGTAGAGAGTGCAATCCTTTCAGGTTATAACAAGGCAACATCTTCTATCGTAGATGGTAACGTAACAACACTTATCGCAGCTTTAGTATTGTATATATTTGGTACAGGTCCTGTTAAGGGATTTGCTACAACTCTTGCTGTTGGTAATATCGTATCAATCTTTACATCACTTGTTATTACTAAGGTTATTATGAAGCTTTTATATAACTTTGGCATTAGAGATGCTAAGTGGTATGGTAAGAATGTATACAGAAAGACACTTGATGTTCTTAGCATTAAGAAGTGGGCTGCAATTGGTTCGGCAGTAGTCATTGTTGCAGGTATCATTACAATGGCAGTTCAGGCTGGTCTTGGAAACAGAGCATTAAACTTCAGCCTTGAGTTCGTTGGTGGTTCAACAACAACATTTACATTTGATAAAGGATATACAGCAGAAGAGATTGAGGATAATATTATTCCTGTAATCAGAGATGCTGCAGGTATCACAGAGGTTCAGCAGCAGAAGGTTGCTGATTCAACACAGGTTTCTTTCAAGACATCTGATCTTTCACTTGAACAGAGAGAAGCTATTGAGGAAGCTGTTACAGCTAAATATCCGATTGAGGATGGAACAATTGTAGAGACAGACACAATCAGTTCGTCAGTATCTGCAACAGTTAAGAAGGATGCAATCCTTTCAGTTATACTTGCTACAATCTGTATGTTAATATACATCTTTGTAAGATTCCGTGATATCAGATTTGCACTTGCTGCTGTATTAGCACTTCTTCATGATGTGCTTGTTGTTCTTGCATTCTATGCATTTGCAAGAATTCCTGTTGGAACAACATTTATTGCATGTATGCTTACAATAGTAGGTTACTCTATCAATGGTACAATCATTATCTTTGACAGAATAAGAGAGCAGTTAAAGACAGCTAATTCAAAGACTAACATTACAGAGCTTGTTAACTCATCAATTACAAGCACAATGTCAAGAACAGTATATACATCTATAACAACACTTATAATGCTTATTGTTCTTTTCATTATGGGTGTAACTTCAGTTAAGGAGTTCACACTTCCGCTTATTGTAGGTATCGTGGTTGGTGCTTACTCATCTGTATGCTTAACAAGTGCTATGTGGTATGTAATGGGAGGCAAGAAGAGAGGCGTTGTAGAAGAGAACAATAAGAAGGAGGCTTCTAAGAAAGAAGTTTTCGAGGATGGTTCTCAGGTTTAATTAACAGATACAATAAGTTTATGGCATGGCGGGGATTGTATATCAGTTCCCGCCACATTTGGCTTATGAAGACAATTATATGGATAAAAGGGAGCTAATAATGACAAGCGATTGGAGAGTGTACGCGAGAAAAGCAGATTTCAAGGCGATTGGAGAGCGCTTTGGCATAGATCAGGTTACAGCAAGAATTATCCGAAACAGAGGGCTAGAAACATATGAACAGATTGATATGTATCTTAATGGAACAGTTGATCAAATGCATTCACCACATTTATTAAAGGATGCGGACAAATGTGTTGACATTCTTATAGCTAAGATTCAGGCAGAAAAGAAAATACATATCATAGGCGATTATGATATAGATGGAATATGCTCAACAACAATTCTGTACAAAGGACTTAAGGCGGCCGGGGCAGATGTAACATATGCTGTTCCGGACAGGATAGTTGATGGATATGGTATTAATGAACACTTAATAGATGAAGCATATAATAATGGCACAGATACGATTATTACATGTGACAATGGTATTGCTGCGATAGAGCAGATTAAATATGCTAAAGAGAAAGACATGACGGTAATAGTTACTGATCATCATGATATTCCGTTTGATTTCGTTGATGGAGAAAAAATACATAAAGTACCACAGGCAGATGCAATCGTTAATCCCAAGCAGGAAGACTGTCCGTATCCATTTGATAAGCTATGTGGAGCGGGAGTTGCATTTAAGGTAATTAAGATTCTCTATGAAAAACTTGGACTTAATCCTGTTCAGCTTGAGGAATATGCAGAACTTATGGCAATTGCGACAATAGGAGATGTGGTTGATTTGTCAGATGAGAACCGGGTTATTGTCAAATATGGCCTAAAACATCTGGCAGTGACTCCTAATGTTGGCATAAGGGCACTTGTAGAGGCGTGTGAGCTTGAAATAGACAAGATAAGCTCTTACCATATTGGATTTGTCATAGGTCCATGCCTTAATGCTACAGGAAGGCTCGATTCAGCTAAGAAAGCAATAGAGCTGCTACTTACTACAGATATAGATGAGGCACGAAAGAAAGCAATAGAGCTTAGGGCATTAAATGTGGAACGAAAAGATATAACAGAAGAATATGCAGCTATTGCTACTGATCTGGTGGAGAATACAGAATTAAAGGACGACAAGGTGCTTGTCGTGTATCTGCCTGACTGTCATGAGAGTGTTGCCGGGATAATAGCGGGAAGAGTGAGAGAAAAGTTCTATAAACCTTCAATAGTGATCACTAAAGCAGAGGATGGAGCTAAGGGATCTGGGCGTTCAATAGAAGGCTATAATATGTTTGAAGAGATAAGCAAATGTGGAAGTCTGCTTAACAAGTATGGTGGACATCCGATGGCTGCCGGCATATCACTTGATGTTGATAAAATTGACGAGTTCAGGAAAGCACTTAATGAAAATCAGACAATGACAGAAAAAGATCTTACACCTACTGTGTGGATAGATGTTCCTATGCCGGTTGATTATGTTGATATCACATTGATTAAGCAGTTTGAGAAGCTGCAGCCTTTTGGAAAAGGCAATGAAAAGCCGGTTTTTGCAGACAAAAATCTTACAGTCAGACAATCTGCTGTGATTGGTAAAAATAAAAATGTGTTGCGATGCCAGTTAGAAAGTGAACATGGAAAGCTTGTTACAGCAATAAAATTTAAGCTTGATGGACAGGAGATACCTGAAGCTGGAAGAAAGATATCGATGGTGTATTATCCTGATATTAATGAATATAATGGAATTGTTTCTGTACAGTTCAGAATAGAAGACTGGAGATATGCATAAAAGAACCGCTGGTTCTTTTGACCTGTAATTAACAGGTCAATGGGACCGGCGGTTTATATATTCTGTCTTATACTTTGAATAAACAATTTTCTGGCTGTTATACAGGCTGTAATAACCGGATAACAGATAGCTTAATGCAATACACAGAATTGCAAATTTCATGGTTGACGCACCAAACATCTCAATGGATAGAATAAATGATGTAAGAGGGCAGTTAGTTACACCGCAGAATACACTTACCATTCCACATGCTGCGCATAGTCCTACAGGAAGTCCGAATATAGGTGCTAAGAAGCTTCCAAGTGTTGCACCTACGAAAAGAGTAGGAACAATCTCGCCACCTTTAAATCCACCACCCAGAGTTACGGCTGTAAACAGCATTTTTAAAAGGAATACATACCATGCACAGCTTGTTATAAAACTTCTGGCAATGATATCGGAACCGGCACCAAGATAATCAGTTGTGCCAAATATGTATCGCATGGCAATAACAAGCAGTCCGGCAATAATTATTCTTACATATGGATTAGTAATATAGTCGTTATATAACTTTGATGTGCGATGAAGAACAACACATAAAAGTATGCTTGCAATTGCAAATATTACAGACATTGTTATGAATTTGCATCCGTTAATTAATGTGAATGGTGCAATGTCACTTACAATAAATCGTGTTGGCGAAAGTCCTAATAAAGAGGAAATTCCCTGGGCAATAAATGCTGCAAGCACACATGGAACAAGTGCGGCATAATACATAACACCAACGCTTATTACTTCCATTGAGAAAACAGCTGCTGCAATAGGTGTACCAAAAAGAGCAGAGAAGCAAGCACTCATTCCGCACATGATCATGATTCTGGTATCCTTTTCATCAAAGTTAAATAATTTGGCAAATGAATTGCCAAGAGCACCTCCTACCTGAAGCGCTGCACCTTCACGGCCGGCAGAACCACCACACAGATGGGTAAGCAGTGTTGACACAATTATTAAAGGGGCAACCCGTCCCGGAACTTCATCGTTTGACTGGATTGCTGTTATAACAAGGTTGGTGCCACGATTGCCTGCTTCATGGACTATATTGTACATAAATACAATGATTATACCTGCCAGAGGAAGTCCGAATAAAAGATATGGATGATTCACTCTTAATTCACCGACATATCCAAGAAGCAGATGAAATACTGCACCAACAGAACCGATAAAACATCCGCATACAACAGAGCAGAAGAGCCACTTAAATAATGTTATGACAGCAAGTTTAAGGCGCTGTATATTTTCAAATAGAGTTTCTTTGTCAAAATCAAATAAATTCATAGCTAAATAATCCTTTTACTCATATTGCTGTTTTGATATGCAGCGTCAGTAGTAACGTCTTTGGTAAACCATGAAGGAGCAATATAGGAATCAGCTTCTTCAACAGTAGGAAATTCAACTTCAGCAAGAACTGTACCCTCAAATAAACCTTCAAATATGTCAAGCTCTATTGTGTGTCCACTGCCATCAGGTATTTCATATCTTTTTTTAGTAATTATATTACCATCAGCTTTACTGATAAGGTGGTCGTATGCCTCTTTTGTAAGTGGGAGGTTATATTCTTCACGAACCATAAGCCCTTTGCCTTTATATGTAAGATAGTAATCGTTATTGTCGCGTCTGACACGGACAACAGGTGAGGTGTTAAGATATCCCTGTTCTATGATGCGGCAGGGATAATCATTAAGGTTCTCAGGTATCTGTGAAACAAGGAATTTACGTTCGATTTCCATATTTATCTCCAATCATAAGAATATATTATTACATGTGCAATTTAAAGAGAAAAAAGGCTGCCACAAAAGTGACAGCCTTCAAAAGTCATCTAAAAATAATTACTTCTTCTTAGACTTCTTAGCTGGAGTGTTAACAACATCCTTTAATGCCTTACCAGCCTTGAATTTAGGTGCCTTAGAAGCAGGAATCTGGATAGCCTTTCCTGTCTGAGGATTCTTACCTGTTCTAGCAGCTCTTTCAGCAACTTCAAATGTACCGAAACCTACTAACTGAATCTTCTCACCAGCTGTTAACTGTTCTGCAACAGTATCTGTGAAAGCCTTAAGAGCCTTCTCTGAATCCTTCTTTGAAAGTTCAGCCTTCTCTGCGATAGCAGCAACTAATTCTGACTTATTCATAATATAATAGTCCTCCTTAAAAAATTAAGTAATAATAAGTATAGATTATTTATACTCCATGATTAGTGATTTGTCAATAAAATGTGGCTCAAAATGGGGATTTTTGGCACTTTTTGTTAAAAAAATGAGCTACTCTTCCATAAGAGATTCCCATTGTTCGTACAATGTGTCTAATTCCTGTTTTAATGAGGTGGATTCGTTATGAAGTTCCATCAGTCTGGCAGTATCACTGCCAATTGCAGGATCAGAATAAATTGTATCGATTTCTGTAAGACGGGCTTCAATATCAGCAATCCGTTCTTCTGTACGTTTTAATTCATTTTTTCTTTTCTTAAGCCTGTTCTGCTCCTCACGAGACTGCTGCCATGATAGTTTGGAATCTTTAATAGTGCTGTCAGAAACAGAAATCTTATCGTTTTTATCGGGAAATGCCTTTGCTGTCAGTATATCCCTTTTTTCAATGTAATAATCATAATTACCAATATAATTAACAATACTCTGGTTGGTAAGTTCAATTATTCTTGTTGCAGTAGCATTGATAAAGTATCTGTCGTGGGATACATAAAGTATAGTTCCTGTATAGCTGTTAAGAGCATTTTCAAGAATTTCTTTAGATACAATATCAAGATGGTTGGTTGGCTCATCAAGAATGAGCAGGTTAGCATTGGAAAGCATAAGCTTTGCTAATGAAACACGTCCACGTTCTCCACCGCTTAAGTCACGGATGTATTTGAATACATCATCATCAGTAAAAAGAAATGCTGCGAGAGTATTTCTTATCTGTGTGTTGTTAAGGTCAGGGTATGCATCCTGAATTTCCTGGAACAGGGTCTTATCAGGGTCAAGTACGTGATGTTCCTGATCGTAGTAACCGATAGCAACTTTAGCACCAAGATAAATGCTTCCGCTGTCTGGCTGGATAATGCCATTAATGAGTTTTAATATTGTTGTCTTGCCGGTTCCGTTATTACCTATTAAAGCAACACGCTCACCACGCTTGATTTCAAAGCTGATATTATTAAAAAGTGTGTTACCATCAAATGATTTGGTAAGGTCAGTGACAGTAAGAACATCATTACCACTTACGACAGATGGCTCAAGCTTAATGTTCATCTTGGCGTTAAGCTCAACAGGTTTGTCAACAACCTCCATCTTATCAAGCTTTTTTTCACGGCTTTCTGCACGTTTGATAGATTTCTCACGGTTAAACTGCTTTAACTTGGCGATAACCTCTTCCTGATGCTTGATATCACGCTGCTGGTTCAAGTATTCTTTTAACTTCATATTACGAAGAATTGCCTTCTTGGAAGCATAGTCTGTGTAATTACCAGAAAATACTGTACAGTCACCATTATCAATCTCGATAATCTTGCTTACAATCTTATCAAGGAAATATCTGTCGTGTGCAACGATAAGTACCGCACCATTATAGTTAAGAAGGTAATTCTCTAACCAGCTTATAGATTCCATATCAAGGTGGTTGGTAGGCTCATCAAGCATAATGATATCAGGCTTGGAAAGCAGGAGCTTACCTAAAGATACACGGGTTTTCTGGCCACCAGACAGCGTGTTTACATGTAAAGAAAAATCTTCCTCGGCAAAACCAAGACCTTTAAGAACCCCTGTGATCTCACTCTTATATGCGTAACCATTATTCATCTCGAATTCATGGTTAAGATTAGTGTATCTGTTCATAAGAGCCTCGAGTTCGTCTCCAGATGCACTGTTCATGGCAGCTTCAATTCTTCTTAACTCACTCTCCATATCAAGGATATACTGCTTGACAGAAAGAAGCTCATCATAAATGCTTCTGTCAGACTGAAGGTCCTGCTGCTGTGCAAGATAACCAAGCGTCTTATCCTTTGCGAGAGTGACAATACCTGTATCAGCAGGCTCTTCGCCAGTGATAATCTTTAACAGCGTAGATTTACCAGCACCATTGATTCCGACAATGGCAGCCTTTTCGTGGTCTTCTATATTAAAAGAACAAGATTTAATAATGACATCTGTTCCGAAAGATTTACTAATATTATTACAAGATAAAATCATAAAAACTCCTTTTGAAATTCAGACTTTGCCAATTTTGCTATGTCATATATTCAGCCGCTCATGAGGCTGCGTGCATTCACTGCTGTGTCTGTAGGTGCCACATGCCCTCAAGGATTGCTGCACTTAG
>CAMDYG010000046.1 GCA_945910225.1 uncultured Eubacterium sp.
GATAGAGGAGGAAGTAAAAGAAGAACTCAGGAATAAGATAGAAATAGAAGTTAAGACTGAAGTTTATCTGGAACAGATTATAAAGAAAGTTAAGCAATCACAATCGCTTACAGAAATTGCATCCCAGCTGGAGGAGGAAGCATCAGATATTAAACCATTATATGATGCTGTGGTTGCGGCTGCACCACAATATAATATTGATAATATTAAGGAGAACCTGAAAGAAAGTACAGAATAGTATAGATAAAGAACGGACAATGACATGTTGGGGCATTGTCCGTATTTTTAATTTTACTGATATCAGATATAATCTGACACATAAGGAATTCTATGAAAGAGAATGTCATCAAGATGTTCAATTGCTTCATCTGTTGCCTGGATTTTGTCCATTATATGCAGTTTTTCAGCTGTTTTATATCCAAGCATTAGTGTGGTTAATGTACCAATTGACATAGACGCTTCATAATCTGGTTCATTGTCGGTTTCAGTACATTTACCATTGTCAAAAAGGAAAGTAAAATAGCCATTATTCCATGCGAGAAGGTCATCTTCAATATAGAACCGGATGCATACTGATGGCTCATCTGGGTCGCAGGCATATTTGGCAAAAAACTGTCTGATATCAATGATTCTTCCCATAGTATATGGACGGATTGTTTCTTTAATATCACTGTCATCGAGTTCAAATGCAATAGGTTCACTGTAGTAGTTGTTTCCACGGACTTCATCAATCATTGAATCATGTGCATGGATGAATTCCCATAAACCAAGCTGTGCTTCGCGGTTAAGATATATCATTTCTTTTACGTGCATAATATCAGAACTTATCATATAGACCATATATCCATAAGGAATGTCATCCTTGGAATAATATATGGCGACAGAGGTATCGTCTTCATCCCAACGCCAGTATTCTTCCCATGCCAGATTATTTCTAAAAAGACATCCATGCGTTTTTTCTGCGAATTTGGTATGAAGTTCTTTGAATTCTTTATCATCCCATGATACTCGTCTGACATAACCAGGTTCATTAAGCTTTCTTGGAATCTGTGTATCTTTAACAGTGTAAGTCATTTTATTAGAGATAATTTCCCATCCAAGACCACGATAAAGAGGAATGGAATATGGATATAACAATGCAAATGATTTGTGTGCATCTCTCATTCTTATAAGACTCTGGATCATAAGCCTTTTCATAATACCATGACCTGTATATTCAGGATATGTACAAACACTTGTTACAAAGCCCACGCTATATTTTACACCATATATGTTCATATCAAGTGGGTAAACTGCAAATTGTGCGATAAGATCGTCACCATTAAAGCACCCAAGAACATCAGCTCTCTGAAGAACTGGAAATTTAGACTGGGTAATCTCATCATCTTTCCATCCTGTTTCAGCAAGCTCCTGTTCAGTTACCTGAAAAGCATATCTCAAAAGTGCATTGTATTCTTCCGCATCTTCTATAGTAAGTGGACGCAGAGTATAGTTATTTTCGTCATTTCTGCTCATTGCGTTTATTCCTTTTCTGTGTGCGTTTTCGTACATAATATAGCACTGAGGATAGATATGGTCAAATGAAGATTGATTGTTGTAATGTTGCATAATATTACATAATGTTATGTAATGTTGAGTGGTGAATTGACATGCAAAAGACACTATATATAATATAAGCATATATAAAGAAGCAAATAACAGAATCAGTAGGAAGAAGCAAACCAAATCAACAAGATTAACAAGAAAAACCGGAGAATCGGCAGGAAAATGCGTACGAAATAGCAAGAAACCAAGAAATTAGCCGGCAGACCAGCAGAATAAGGAGGCAAGATAAAATATGGCGATAAAATCAGAAGCAAAGCTTACGACATTTGAAGCAATAAGCATGATTGTGGGAAACAGTATAGGAACAGGAATAATAGCAGTTCCATATCTTGCAACAAAAAACAGTATGATAGATGTTATATGGATGGTAGGAGCGGCTTATATTATAAATGTTATTCTTCACCTTATTATTGCAGAACTTTCATATAACAATGGCGGAGTACAGCTTGTAAAAAGCTTTGAGGGTGAACTGTTTCATGGAGTCATGAAAAAAGTGTTTAGCTGGATTGTCTTTGCCGTGTATGGTCTTGCAATTATGATAGGTGTAAGTGGCAATATCAATGGAGGGGCGCAGATATTTGTGAACTGGTTTGGAATTCCTGTGTGGGCGGCACAGCTTATATATTATGTAATTGCTGGAATTGTAGTATTTATGGGAATGAAAGCAGTAGGGGTTGCACAGAAATATGCAGTGATTCTTCTTATGGGAATAGTAGCAGTTATGACAGTTGGAACATTCATGCATCCGGTTAATACGTTCTATACAGCTCCTTTTCACTGGAATAACCTGCTTGCTCTGTATAGTATGGTTGTATTTGCTACATCAGCTAATCAGGCGGTGATACAAGTGGTTAAGGGACTTGATGGCAATCCGCGCAAGATAAGGAAATCAATATTAATAGGATTTGCATTATCATCAGCATTCGTTCTTGTTGTTACGATGACAGTCCTGCTTGGAACAAAAGGAAATATAGATAAGGAGCTTGCATATATGCAGCTTGGTGAGAGCATAGGAAAATGGGCAGTTATTCTGGCAGGTATCTTTTCGCTTTTTGCATTACTTACAACATTCTGGAGCAATACACTTGCATTAAGAGATGTTGTGCATGAGCAGATTGGAATTGGAAACAGAATAAGCTGGCTCATAGCAACTGTTCCATGCATATTATTTGCAATATTCGGAGTAAACAGTTTTATTATACTTACAAGAATCATGAGTGGAGTCGTTGTACTTGTTAGTATTATGCTGGTGCTTACATATGGTAAATCAAGACGAAAGGCTGGAACCAGTCCTATATGCGGAGTAATAGGAACATTGCCATTTCAGATTCTTATGGTGATTTCTACAATAGTATCAGCTATCGGGGCATTAATACCACTTAGCTAAATATATAATACATCTACATATTATGCAGTAAATTCATTATATAGTATGTTAAAAAGCATATATTGCAGGTGGTAATGCGCGGGAAAGAAGGAGTGTCAATATGTATAATTCGAGGAATTTAAGGCAGGTCAATGAAGATACATTTACATATGTAATAGATAGGAACAGGGATTTTAAGATATTGCAGCTTACAGATCTTCATCTTGGTTTCGGGTTGTTTTCAAAAAGGAAAGATAAGCTTGCGCTTGAGGCTGTAAGAAAGATTATAGCAAAAGCAGAGCCGGATATGATTGTGCTTACAGGAGATTCAATATTCCCATTTCTGCCAAAGGCGGGAACACTTAATAACAGAAAACAGGCACATAAGCTGATGGAGTTTATGGACAGCTTTGCTATTCCATATACTCTTGTATTTGGAAATCACGATTGCGAAATGGGTTCGACATGTAATAAGGAAGAACTGGCGCAGATTTATAAGACCGGGGAATACTGCATATTTACAGAAGGCAAGAAAAATCTTACGGGAACTGGTAATTTCTTAATAAACCTTACGGATACAGATGGAAAAGTTTTATTACCAATGGTTATGCTTGATTCTAACATGTATGGAGAAGGTGGATGGTTTTATAGCGGATTTGACAGGATACATGATGATCAGGTGAACTGGTGTATGGAAAAGCTTGATGATTTGAAAAAAAATAATCCTGAAGTTAAGGCAATGACATTCTTTCATATGCCGCCAGCAGAATTTAAGGAAGCATACCGGAAGATGAAGCTGGGGGATAAGAGTGTAATATATCAGCATGGAAGTATAGCTGAGAAAAATGAATATTTTGGAATATCCAAATTTCATGGAACATTTTTTGAAAGAGCAGTACAGAATGGTATAATCAAGTGGATGTTTTGTGGACATGACCATATTAATACGCTGTCTCTTATATATAAGGGAATACAGATGACATATGGGATGTCGATAGATTATCTTGGATATAAGCATATTGATAAAAGTTATATCCAGCGCGGTGGAACATTGATTACAAGAAAGACAGATGGAGAGATAACTGTAAAAATGGTTCCTCTTGGGGCAGTAGTTTCTACCAGAGTCAGTGGTGTGAAAAAAGGAAAGAATAATGCAGAAGAATAAAAATACTATGGATATGACACATGGTTCATTGTGGAATAAAATATTGCTTTTTGCCTTACCATTAGCGGCGAGCAGTATATACAGGCAGCAGTACACACAGCTATTGTAGTTGCCATATTAAGTGGAATATTTGTAATGATTCTTGGACAGTTTATTGCAGGACCAGTTCTGCTATTAATGGGAACGCCAGAAGATGTTATAGATCTTGCAGTAGTCTACCTTAGAATATATCTGATAGGTATGCCATTTATCATGTTATATGACTTTGGAGCATCAATTCTTAGAAGTACAGGAGACAGTAAAAGACCACTGTATAGCCTGATCATTGCCGGAATTGTAAATACAGTGCTTAATCTGGGGCTTGTAATAGTATTCAGACTGGGAGTTTCCAGAGTTGCAATTGCTACAGTTATTTCTAACGTGGTAAGTTCATCCATAGTAATAACAATACTTATGAGAGAATCTGCGCCGATAAAACTGGACTTAAAAAAGCTGACAATTGTGCCAAGGGAATTAAAAAAGATTCTTACAATAGGTGTTCCTGCAGGATTGCAGGGAATGGTATTCTCAATTGCCAATGTATGTATACAGAGTACTATTAACAGCTTTGGTTCAGCAGCTATTGCGGGTTCAGCAGCAGCTCTTAACTATGAATTCTTTGCTTATTTTATGGTAAATGCATTTGCACAGACAACAGTAACATTTACAAGTCAGAATTATAGTGCAGGGGAATACGCAAGATGCAGAAAAATATATCATATTTCAATGTGGTTTTCATTGTTGTCATGTGGGTTGTTATCAGCAATATTTGTGTTGGGAAGAGATATGTTTCAGGGATTATATTTGACAGATCCGGATGTGCTTTATTATGCTAATCAGCGAATAATAATTGCAACGACCCTGGAACTACTGACATCAATATATGAAATAAGTGCCGGCGCAATGAGAGGTCTGGGACATTCATTGTTACCGGCAATAATAACAGTAGCAGGCTCATGTGTATTAAGACTTATATGGATATCCACAGTCTGCAGGGTAATTCATGAGTTCTGGGTACTTATAATAATGTATCCAATATCATGGATAGTGACAGGAATAATCATGGTTATAGCTTATCATATAATAAAGCGGAAGGTTGTTTGTGGAAATCAATAATGATATCCTTTCCGCTATTAATCATAAACAGTTTAATGTAGTTGGTAACAAATGCGTAGCCTACAGAAGTAATGTAGCTGTAGTCATTATCAAAGCCCTGTTCGTGGGCTGCATACTGTTTATGATTAGTTATAAGATAATCCAACATTCTGTCGGCTGAAACACCACGGTCATTATTAGATATTAATGGCCGTTTGATATCAGTTCTGTTCTCTCTTATATAATTCATGAACTTAATCTCATATATTACATGTTCAGACATTGGTTCTGGATACCACGAATTATGTGGGAATGTAAAATAATCTTCTATGTAATGGAGTGCATATCCAAGGGAGAGAAAAGATAAACAACTCATCCGTCCATGCTTTTCAAGGCGGCGAAGCCTTCTGGCAATCTTACTATATGAAGAATCCCATGTATGCCCTTTGATATATGTATGAAGAAGTATATCAGGCATAATGCTTCCCAGTCTTAAAGCAAGGGCGTGTCTTTTCTTAAGCTTAGGAGTAAGTCTCTTGGTTACGGTTACATGTCCGTATTTGTTCATTAAATTTCCTTTCAAATGCATTGTATTCACATCATGAATACATATAGTCCTTTAGTACTATATGAAATTAACACTTTTCATAATAGTTGTCTACCACATTATTGAAAATAACACATGAAAATTATGTAAATTTGCTTTGATGGTAGTTCCGATTTTTACAATTTTTAATATTAATGAGGTCGTACAATTCAAAACATACAATGACTAAGGCAAAGGCGCCCAGCACAGTGAAATCCACTGTCTGGGTGCCTTTTCTGTATTATTAAATATATAGATGCAGAGGGCCGGGAAGATATGTAGAAAGGATGGTAGTTATGGGAGCAAGAATAGAAGAACATCCAATATTGGGAAAACAGGAAAAAGGAAGACTTGTAACATTTTATTTTGATGGAAAAGAACTGACTGGCTATGAGGGAGAGCCTATAGCTGCAGCTCTTAAAGCACAAGGGGTTATGATACACAGATACACCAAAAAAGAACATAAACCAAGAGGAATATTCTGTGCAATAGGAAGATGTACAGACTGTGTTATGGTGGTCAATGGAAAGCCTAATATAAGGACATGCGTTACGCCTCTTGAAGAAGGTATGAAGGTACAGACACAGTATGGTGTCAGTGAAAAACCATTTGATGAGCAGTAGAGGAAAGGAAGTGTAAGTATGAAACGTTTTGACCTTATTATAGTAGGTGCAGGACCATCTGGTTTATCAGCAGCGATTGAGGCAGCAAAGAGAGGTCTTGAGGTAGTAGTATTTGATGAAAATGAGAAGCCAGGAGGCCAGTTGTTTAAGCAGATACATAAATTCTTTGGTTCTAAGGAACATAAGGCTAAGATAAGAGGATTTAAGATTGGACAGGATCTTTTAAAGGAAGCTGATGAAGCTGGAGTAAAGGTTGTTCTCAATGCTACAGTCTGTGGTATGTATCAGGATAAGGAGATCACAGTAAGAATAGGTGATGAAATACATCATTTCAAAGGTGATTCAATAATAATTGCAACAGGTGCTGCAGAGAACATGGTTACATTTCCTGGATGGACGTTACCTGGAGTTATAGGTGCAGGTGCAGCACAGACAATGATGAATCTTCATGGAGTTAAGCCGGGAAGTAAAATCCTTATGCTTGGTTCAGGAAATGTAGGACTGGTTGTAAGTTATCAGCTTATACAGTGTGGATGTGAGGTTGTTGCACTTGTTGATGCAGCACCAAGGATTGGAGGTTACGGAGTTCATGCAGCCAAGGTGGCACGTACAGGAGTTCCATTCTATCTGTCACATACAATTGTAAAGGCAGAAGGAGAAGATCATGTGACAGGAGTTACTATCGCAGAAGTTGATTCGTCATTTAAATTTATACCAGGAACAGAAAAACATTTTGATGTAGATACAATATGTCTTGCAGTAGGACTTTCGCCAATGTCACAGCTCCTTAAAATGTCTGGATGTAAGATGGAAGATAATCCAAAACGTGGAGGACAGGTTCCTCTATGTGATGAATATGGAAGGACATCCATTCCAGGTGTATTCGTAGCAGGAGATGTATCGGGTATTGAAGAGGCAAGTTCGGCAATGATAGAAGGAAGAATGGCAGGAATTGCAGCGGCTGAATATCTTGGATACATTGATAAGACTGAACTTGATGAGAATTTAAAGAGTCTTGATGCAGCACTTGATGGCTTAAGACAGGGAATGTTTGCCCCTAAGAACAGAGGTAAGCTGATTGAGAAAACGGAAGAGGGAATAGATATATCTACAACACTTCTTACAAAAGGATATGTCGCAGATGATGAGATAGAAAGATTCCCAGGAGTAACAAGAAGACCGGGAGTTCATCCTGTAATGGAGTGTACACAGAATATACCATGTAATCCATGTCAGGATGCATGTCCTAAGAAATGTATTAAGATCGGGGAAAAGATTACTTCACTTCCTGCTGTTGATGAAAGTGCAACATGCGTTGGTTGTGGAATGTGCGTGGCTTCATGTTCGGGACAGGCTATTTTCCTTGTAGATGAAACTTATGAAGAAGGATTTGCGAGTGTTACGATGCCATATGAGTTTCTGCCTTTGCCAAAGACGGGTGACAAAGGAATTGCTCTTGGACGTAATGGACAGAAGGTATGTGAGGCTGAGGTTATAAGTGTTAAGTCTTCACCAGCATTTGATAAGACTAATCTATTGACTATAAAAGTTCCTTCAGAATATGTTATGAAGGCAAGATTCTTTAAGAAGGAGGCTTAGATTATGAATGAAGTAAATGACCGCTCAAGAGATATAGGAGAATTCGTTCCTGCACCAGATGACGATATGCTCATCTGCAGATGTGAGGAAATCACAAAAGGAGAAATCAGAAAAGCTGTCCACGAAGGAATGTGGACAATGACAGAGATAAGGCGATATTTAAGAACCGGTATGGGATTATGTCAGGGACAGACATGTGCCAAGCTTGTTAAGGGGATTGTTGCAAGAGAGCTGGGAGTGTCTCCGGCTACACTTGAACCGGCTACAAGCAGAGCACCAATGAGACCAACTGAGATGAGAATTCTTGGTAAAGAAGCAGATGATAATAAGGAGGTATAGATATGGCAAATACAGCAGATGTAATAATCATCGGTGGTGGTATCATAGGTAATGCCATCGCTTATTATCTGGCAAAGAAAGGAAGCAGTGTAATTGTTCTTGAAGGAAGCGATCATATAGGTAACGGAGGTTCTTCAAGAAATGGTGGTGGTGTACGTCAGTCTGGACGAGATCCTAGAGAACTGCCACTTGTTATGTATGGAATAAAGAATTTGTGGCCTACACTTTCTGATGAACTGGATGTTGACTGTGAATATCATCAGGATGGTAATTTAAGACTTGGAAAGAATGATAAGCATAAGCAGATACTGGAAGGACTTACAGAAAGAGCTGTCAAGGTTGGACTTGATGTAAGAATGATAGATGGAGATGAAGTAAGAAGAATTAATCCATATCTGTCTGATGAGGTAACATGTGCGAGCTGGTGTCCTACAGATGGACATGCCAATCCTCTTACGACAACATTAGGTTATTACAAAACTGCAAGAAAGCTTGGCGTGAGATTTATTACAGGGGAAAAGGTAATTGAATTAAAGAAGATAAAAGGAAAATTAAGACAGGTCATTACACCTAATAACGTGTATGAGGCGGATACTGTTGTTGTGGCAGCAGGATTTGAAAGTAAGGAAATCCTTGGAACTGTTGGTATTGATGTTCCAATGAGCAGAGTGCTTATAGAAGCTCTTGTAACAGAGGCAGAACCGCATATGTTTGATCAGATGTTAGGAACAGCGGAGGCTGATTTCTACGGCCATCAGACAAAACATGGATCATTTGTATTTGGTGGTTCATCTGGATACGAAGGTGTGAATAAGGATAATGGAACACCAATATGCAACAGTATTACAGCACCATGTATATGCAGAGGTATCATGAAGTATTTTCCGGATTTGTCTGATGCCAAGATTGTAAGAACATGGGCAGGATGGGCAGATCAGGTAAAAGATGGCGTACCTGTTTTAGGTAATGTGTCAGAAGTTCCGGGATTAGTTCTTGCAACAGGATTCTGTGGACACGGATTTGGTATTGCACCGGCAATCGGTCATGAGCTGGCAGATCTGATTGTAGATGGAAAGACAACAATTGACATAAATGCATTGCGATATGACAGATTTAAGGCTAAGATATGATTATATACAGAAAAAAGCAAGCGCTCATAACTGGGCATTTGCTTTTTTCGTCAATAATGAAGCAGAGGGAATAAATGCCTGAATGGCATATAGGGCAAAGAGGAGGCACTTATGGAATATAAAAAAGATAAACTACGGCCATCCCAGCCTTTTCTTGTATTAGAGACACAGCAGTTTAAGCAGGAAATATATCTTAAACAAGGCATATCACATTTCTATACATTTAAACTCGACAAAACTAAGAAGATAACGACAGTTCCAGATAGTTGTGTTGATATGCTTTTTGAATATGGGGATAAAGGAATGACAGCTTATGCTATAGGCAGTCCGATAAAAGCATTAGAGGTGGAATGGGAAGGGAATAAAGAGTATTTTGGAGTAAGATTTATGCCAGGAAGTATGCCTGTCGGACTTAATGTGACATTAAGGGAACTGGTAGAATGCCAGTTTTATCTGGATGATATACTACTTGATAACGAAGGCACATTTGTCAGCGGAATGGAAAAACAGAAAACATTTAAGGAAAGAATTAATTATTTTCTGCAAGAGTATACCAGACTTGAAAAGAGGCAGGATAAACCATTTGGGAAAATGGAGATATTGATGGCTGTTAAAGATTTTGCATATAATTCTGATGGATTGATGAGAATTTCAGAAATGGCAGAAAAAGTCGGATATACAGAGAGATATATTAATAAGATATTTGTTGAGCAGATGGGATTTTCACCTAAGATATTCTGCAAGATAATTCAGTTTCAGAGAGCTTTAGAGTTTCTTAATTATGGAAGCGCAGATAAAATGACAGAGGCAGCTGTTAATCTAGGGTATTATGACCAGCCTCAGTTCATAAGGGATTTTAAGACATATTGTGGGATGACACCTAAGCGTTATCTGATGCTTACACAACATATAAAATATGGTAGTCTTGTTGAAAATGTCTCATAAAGGATGATATGTTAATCATTGTGAATATGGAAGGAAGTTGTTACAGAAGTGACAGCTTCCTTTTTGGGTGCTGTATTTGGTAAAAACAATGTGAATAAAATCAACATAAGAAGATATGGTTTAGTTAAGTTAAAAGATATGTGACTTTATAGGTAAAATATGCTACAATAAGCGGGCAGAATTTAAGTGAACGGAGAGAATTACATGTCACAGTTGACGAGAAAAGCTATTATGCAATGTACACTTGAACTTGCTGAAAAAAAGTCATTGAAGAAAATTACAGTTAAAGACATAGCAGATTCGTGCGGTATTACCAGAAGTACGTTTTACTATCATTTTTCAGATATATATGATGTTCTTGATGGTGTAGTCCAGGCTAAGATAGATGAATTCAATGAGAAACATAATGGCGAATTAGATAAAGTACTTATGGAGTTCATAGAGTACAGTATTATTCATAGAAAGGTATGGGCTAATCTCTATGATGCCAGAGGAAGAGAGTGGCTTGAAAAATATGTTAAGACACGGATACATTACCTTGCGTTATTACAGATAAGAAAAATGTCAGAAGGATATATTCTTTCTATTAAAGACGTCGAGATTATATGCAGTTTCTATGAAGAAGCAATATTTGGACTGCTTATAAGATGGGTTATCAGAGAAGAAGAGGCTAAGACAGTTGATGAGATTAAAGATACTGTTGAGCGAATTGAGAAATTATTTGAAGGACAGCTTGATCTTATAATATCTAATATGAAAAAGAATTGATCATCATGAACTATAAGGCAATATACAGACCAGAGGATGCATAGAATACAGGCTGATTCCAGACTGTATGATATATGATCAGTTTACAGATGTTTTCATGGCAATGGATTATATAAAAGACCGTATAGAATATGATGGTGGAGATTCATCGCATGTTTATATGGTAGGTGACAGCGGAGGCGCATGTCTTATCACATATACCAATGCTATTCAGAATAGTAGCAATATTGCGAAAGCAGCAGGTGTTGTACCATCCCGGCTGCATATTAATGCACTTGGAATAATAAGCGGTATGTTCTATACATCAAAATTTGACAAGATTGGAATATGTCTGCCAAAGTATCTGTATGGCAGAATTTGGACATTTTAGTATAAGTGTCCGAAATTAGTACAATTTTTAAACCCGTGTAGCGTTTTTATACACTACACGGGTTTTGTTATGCCCTAATTTTACAAAAATGTATATAATATGCGAGTGCTTTTCTTAGTGGGCGCACAATATAATTAAAGAAAAAGGATGGAATATTATAATGAGCACTAACGAAATTATGCCAAAGTTAAAAGACTTTTTATGTGAGAATTTAGGAATTGATGCAGATGTTTTAGAGTTTGATACACAGCTTTTCGGAGATGGAGAAATCGGACTTGATTCAATCGATTCACTTGAGATCATCGCTTATGTTGATGATGAGTTCGGTGTTCAGATGACAGGTGTTGGTAAGGAACACTTCTACAGCATTGAGACAATTGCTAAGTACATTGAGGAAAATGCATAATATATTCTGATATCACAGTATATAACTTGGAGCCATTTATGACTTATAATCGCAGGATTCCTGGACCTGGTGGCTGGCTTCCACACGGGTGGGAATATCTGAGCATGAGCCATAAGTGGCTCCAAGTTATAATCAGACAAACCAGAATAATATAAAACTAATACAAAAAGGAGTAATTATGACAGAGAATAATAACCGCGCAGTCATTACAGGTCTTGGAATGATATGTGCAATCGGTAATTCAGTAGATGAAGCATGGAACAATGCCGTTAATTCGGTTTCAGGAATACATAAGACAACAACACTTGATACAACAGACTGCTACGCAGACCTTGCAGCAGAAGTTAAGTGTGATACACTTGGAGATTTTGAGGGAAGCGAAGATGCAGACCGCTCAGCACAGCTTTGTATCAAGGCAGCAGGCGAGGCAATGAAGGATGCAGGACTTGATGATTTTGCAGGAGATCCTAAGGCTTCAGTTATCATCGGTAGCTGTGTAGGTGGTGCAGTCAGCATTTCTGATTATTATGAGCATGGCAAGAAGGCAAGTGATGTAACTAAGATGCCAATCTCATCAATAGCACCTCAGGTTGCAGGCCAGTGCCATGCAGGAGGTGTTGTTACTAATATCGCAAATGCATGCGCAGCCGGAACAATCAGTATTGCATACGCATGCGAGCTTATCAGAGCAGGTAAGGCAGATGTAGTACTTGCAGGTGGTTCAGATACATTTGCAGCAGTACCATATGCTGGATTCTTATCACTTCATGCACTTGACGCAGATGGCTGCTCACCATTCAACAGATGTACAGGTATTACACTTGGTGAAGGTTCAGGTGTCGTAGTAGTAGAAAGCTATGAGCACGCCAAGGCAAGAAATGCAAAGATGTATTGTGAAGTATTAGGTGCTGGTGTCAGCAGTGACGCACATCATATCACAGCTCCAAGACCAGACGGAGAAGGTCAGATGGAAGCTATCAACAGAGCAATCAAGAATTCTGGATTGAAGAAATCGGACATTGGATATGTTAATGCACATGGAACAGGAACAGCTAAGAACGATGATGCAGAATTCTTATCATTACATACAATATTTGACGGAGAGAACGATAACCTTTCAGTTAGCTCAACAAAGGCTATGACAGGACACTGCCTCGGTGCAGCAGGTGCAATTGAAGCAGTATTCTCAATCAAGGCACTTACAACTAATACAGTAGTTCCAACACTCGGATTCAAGGACGAGGATATGGATAAGCTTGCCGAGAAGGCCGGAAAGATAGATTTCTGCCCTAACAAGGCACATGAGAAAGAGCTTACAAGTGTAATGAACAATTCATTTGCATTCGGTGGTAATAATGCAAGTATCATCTTCAGCAAGGAGTCTGGCAATGTTACAGTTAAGGAAGAGAAGAAGCCACTTGTTATCACAGGTATTGGTGTGGTTACACCAGGTGGTAATGGCGTAGATACATATGTTGCCAATGCAGTGAAGAACGAAGCTCCTACAGAAGCTAATTTAAGAAGTGCAGTAGGCAAGGAAGATTATGATGCACTTGGTCTTAAGATGTCATTCTACAGAAAGCTTGATAATTTCAGCCAGCTTCAGGCAGTATCAGGCATGGAAGCACTTAAGGACGCTGATTATGTCGTAACAGATGATAATGCAACAGATATCGGTATTATCGTGGGAACATCAGAAGGCGCACTTGGAACATGCTGTGATTTTCAGAGCATGATTACAGAGAAGGGCAATGCTTCAGGAAGTGCATTCAAATTCCCTAACACTGTTTACAACGCTGCAGGCGGATATCTTTCAATCTGCTCAGGAATCAAGGGTTATAATGTAACAGTTACTAATGGTGCACAGTCAGGTCTTGCAAGTATGGCATATGCAATGAGCGTTCTCCGTTCAGGTCAGGAAAATGCTATGTTAGCTACAGGTTCTGATGAGAACAGCGACATAATGACAGAGCTCTTCGGTAAATTAGGTGTTACATCTGAAAATGTAGTAGCTCCATTTGCAGGAAAAGACGGATTCGTATTAAGCGATGGTAGTGCTTCGGTTCTTATCGAGGATGAGAAGGCAGCCAAAGAGCGTGGCGCAAGAATCTACTGCCATGCATCAGGTTATGGTATGGCTCATTCAAGCGTTAAGTTTGGAACACTTACAGGTTCAGAGGCAGGTCTTACAAATGCAATTAATAACGCATTAGCAGACGCAGGAATGACAATTGATGATATAGACGCAGTATTCGGTTTCGCAAACGGAATGAAGGCTGTTGATGATGTAGAAATTAAGGGCTTAACAGCAGTATTTGGTGACAAATTAGCAGAAAAGCCAGTTGTAGAATTAAAGGAAGTTCTTGGAGAGTCAAGAGCAGCAGCAGCTACAACTGCAGCAGCACACGCAGCACTTATGTTTGCAGGAAAGATACCTTCACAGGAAGCATACAGTATTGCAGCAGATGGAAGCGTTTCTAAGACTAATGTAGAAGCTTCTAAGTTAAACAATGTACTTGTAGCTGCCTATGGGGCAGGTGGTTCATATACAGCAATTGTACTCAGCAGATAATAAGAAAGGACATACAGATATGAAAGTAGCATTAGTTACAGGGGCTTCCCGTGGTATTGGTAAGGCTTGCGCTATCCGTCTCGCAAAAGACGGATATGCCGTAGTCATCAATTACAGCCATTCAGAGGAACAGGCAAAGAAGGTTCTTGATGAAATCGTGGCAGCAGGCGGAACAGCCATAACATATAAAGCAGATGTTTCAGATCTTAATCAGGTTAAGCAGATGGTTAAAGATGTAAGCAAGGAGCTTGGCGGAATAGATGTACTCGTAAACAACGCAGGAATCGTAAGAGATGAGTACCTTCTCATGCTTAACAAGGATACACTTGATACATGTATGGATCTGAATGTTAAGGGGTATTTCTACTGCGCACAGCAGGCAGTACTTAAAATGTTCAGAAAAAAGAGCGGTGTCATAATCAACATGTCATCAGTTAGCTCAAAATTTGCACTTCCGGGACAGTCTGTCTACAGCGCAACAAAAGGTGCTGTTAATTCAATGACACAGACAATGGCTAAGGAGCTTGCAGGTTACGGAATTCGTGTAAATGCAGTGGCACCGGGATTTATAGAGACAGAAATGCTTGATGCAATTCCAGAAGAGAAGAAGAAAGAGTATTTAGATGCAATCCCAATGCATAAGTTAGGAAAGGCAGAAGATGTTGCCAATGTGGTATCATCACTCTGCTCAGACGCATTTTCATATGTAACAGGTCAGGTTATCGTGCTTGATGGAGGATTATCATTATGATGAACATATTTGAGATTAATAAAAGAATCGGACAGCGCCCACCTTTTCAGATGATTGAGAAGGTGTTGGAGCTTGAACCAAATGTAAGTGCCAGAGGTATCAAAAATGTATCAATCAATGAACCATATTTTATGGGACATTTTCCTGATGCACCTATAATGCCGGGAGTACTTATAATTGAGAGCTGCGCCCAGCTATGTTCGCTTGTAATTGATGATGGTGGAAAGAGCAGGGAAGAGGGCAAGTTATATGTGCTTCTTAAAGTAGACGGATTTAAGTTCGTAAAGCCTGTAATTCCGGGAGATACACTTGATATTACAGTTACAGCTACAAGAATCAACAAGGTTCTTGCAGTATTTGATGCGGTAGTTAAGGTAGATGGCAACATATATGCAAAGGGAAGCATGACATTTACAACAGTAGACCGCAAGGATATATATGGTGAAAACGCATAGCAACAGTTGACTTACAGATAGACGAGGAGATTATTATGGGAAAAATAGCAGTATTATTTTCAGGTCAGGGTGCACAGTATGTAGGAATGGGCAAAGACCTATACGATTCAGATTCTGATGCAAAGAAATTATATGATTTGGGGGAGTCGCTCCGCCCGGGAACAGTTAAGATGTGCTTTGAAGGAGAAGGCGAGGAGCTTACCAAGACAGAGAATACACAGCCGGCACTTTTCCTTACAGACCTTGCATTTGCCAATGCGCTTAAGGATGCCGGAATTAAGGCTGACGCTGTAGCAGGATTTTCACTTGGAGAGATTCCTGCACTTGCATACGCAGGAGTTTTATCAACAGAGGACGCATTTAAACTGGTAGTTATCAGAGGAACCAAGATGGGTGAGCTTTCTACAAAGTATGCAGGCGGAATGGCAGCAGCACTTAAGCTTGCCCCAGAAGTTGTTGAAGAGACTTGTAAAGAATTCAAGGAAATATGGCCAGTTAATTACAATTGTCCGGGACAGATTTCATGTGCCGGAAGTGCCGACGAGATAGATGCATTCTGTGATGCAATCAAGGCTAAGGGCGGCAGGGCAGTTAAGCTTGCAGTAAGTGGAGCTTTCCATACACCTTATATGAAGGAGGCAAGCGAGGAGCTTGAGAAGGCGCTTAAGACAATGACAATCAATGCGCCACAGACAGATATATATGCCAACAGAACAGGAAAGCCTTATCCAGAGGATACAGCGCAGATTATAGAAACAATTGCGCTTCAGGCTTCTTCAAGCGTAAGGTTTGAGGATACCCTTAAGAATATGTGGGCTGATGGAATAGACACATTTATTGAGGTAGGAGCAGGAAAGACTCTTACAGGCTTCGTTAAGAAGACACTTCCAGAAGCAAAGATGTACACAGTTACAACAGTAGATGCGTTGAATGAAGCAATTGAGAACATCAAGGCAGGAGAATAAGAATGACAGTTAAATGTAACAAATGTAAAGAAGAAATCAACAAAGAGGATTTGGAGAAGAACTACTATATATGTCCGTTATGCGGGAAGTTAAACCGTATGCCTGCAAAGAACAGACTTCAGATGCTTACAGAAAAGTTTGATGTGATGTTTAATGACCAGGAATTTACAGATCCTATTGATTTCCCTTCATACAAGGAAAAGTATGAGTCTGCCAGAGAAAAGAGCGGCGAGACTGAGGGTGTTGTATGCGGCAGAGGAACTATCGGCGGACAGGATACATGTATATTCATTATGGAGCCTAACTTCATGATGGGTTCTATGGGAACAGTTGTTGGAGACAGAATTACGGCACTTTTTGAATATGCTACAAAGCACAGACTTCCAGTTATCGGATATACAGTTTCAGGTGGTGCGAGAATGCAGGAGGGCGCATTGTCACTTATGCAGATGGCCAAGGTTTCAGCAGCAGCCAAGAGACACAGTGATGCAGGACTTTTATATGTTGTATGCACAACAGACCCAACAATGGGCGGCGCTACAGCTAGCTTTGCAATGCTTGGAGATATAATCATATCTGAACCGGGTGCAATGATTGGATTTGCTGGAAAGCGAGTTGTAGAGCAGGTTACAGGTGAAGTGCTTCCAGATAATTTCCAGAGCGCAGAGTTCCAGTTAAAGAACGGATTCATAGATGATATCGTACCAAGACAGGAACAGAAAGCATATCTTGCTAACATTCTTGCAATACATGCAGAAACAGTAAGTGCATAACAGTATTGCTTTGCAATATAAGGAGAAAGATTAATCATGGCAAACGAGAATTTAAGTGTTTATGACAGAATCTGCCGTACAAGAAAGAGCGGCAGAGCAACTGCATCAGATTATATAAATGCTACAATAACTGATTTTGTAGAACTTCACGGTGACAGATGCTTTGCAGACGACCATGCCATTGTTGGAGGTATTGGACGACTTAACGGAAAGCCTGTAACTGTAATCGGAATTGAAAAAGGAAGAGATTTAAACGAAAGACTTTTAAGGAATTTTGGCTGTGTTCTTCCAGAAGGATACAGAAAAGCATTAAGACTTATAAAGCAGGCTGAAAAGTTCCACAGACCTGTTATCTGCTTTGTTGATACACAGGGGGCTAACTGCGGTAAGGGCGCAGAGGAAAGAGGACAGGGACAGGCAATTGCCAACAACCTGTATGAGCTTACAGATGTTAAGACACCTATTATATCAGTAATGATTGGTGAAGGCGGAAGCGGCGGCGCACTTGCACTTGCTGTTGCTGATGAGGTATGGATGCTAGAAAATGCATATTATTCAGTAATCACACCTGAGTCATGTGCAAGTATTCTATTCAAAGATCCTAAGAGAGCGCCAGAGGCAGCAGAACATCTAAAACTTACAGCATCAGACCTTAATAAAATGGGTATCGTAGAAAAGGTTGTTGAAGAACCGGAAGATTTTTCAGAAGAGAAAGAAACATCACATTTTATGAAAAAGCTTGCTGACGACCTTTCAAAAGAAGTAAAGAAGTTAGAGAAGAAGCCAGTTGATAAGCTTCTTGATGACAGATACGAGAAATACAGAAAAATAGGCCGTTACAGCGAATACAGTGAGGCAGTAGGAGAGGTTCCTGGAGCAGCACAGTTACTTGGTGTATCACAGGCTCCTGCAAGAAAGAGAAGAGGATTATTTGGACGTGGCTAAGATATTAGTTTTAAATGGAAGTCCACATAAGAGCGCCAGTACTACAATGGCAGTAACTAACGCATTTGTAAAGGGAATGTGCAAAGGTGGTGAATATGAGTCAGAGATAATTAATATCTCCGACTTAAATGTTACTCCATGCATGGGCTGCCTTTCATGCTGGGCAAGGACTGAGGGCGAGTGTGTTATCAAAAATGATGACATGCCGACTGTTAAGAAAAAAATTGAAGAAGCAGACATTATAATTGAAAGTTATCCGTTGTATTTTTTTGGCATGCCGGGACAGATGAAACTTTTCACAGACAGACTGTTAAGCATGATGTGTACTTACAGGGGACAGAAGCCACCTGAAAATGGCGAGTCATTTCACGGCATAAGAAATCCGAAGCCGGGACAGAAGCTGGTTCTTATATCAGGATGTGCTTATTCGGAGTCAGAGTCAGTCTATGACTCACTTCTTAAGGAATATGAGTGTATATGTGGCAAGGACGGATTTACTCCGGTTCTATGTCCACAGTTAAAGACATTAATTGAACTGGGTGCAAGTTCAAGACTGGACAGATATTTATCAAAGTATGAGGCGGCTGGAAAAGAGTTTGCTGCGACAAAACATTTGTCAGAGGAGACAAAGCAGAAGCTGTCAAAAGCTCCATTTTCAGAGGCAGTGTATAAGAATCTGCTTGATAATTTCTGGAGGGAGCAGAAGGAG
>CAMDYG010000047.1 GCA_945910225.1 uncultured Eubacterium sp.
GGAGTTTCACTTATCTGGTGGGCATTTCCAATAACTGAGGTTATTTCATGTCTGGCAGGATATGTATTTTTAAAGAGAATTAGAAAGAATAAAGTAGATGTTTTGAATTAAGGAGGAACCGGAAATGGGAAAAGGGATTATTACAATCAGCAGGGAATTTGGAAGCGGTGGTCGATTTATCGGTGAAGAAGTGGCAAAGAAACTTGGCATTGCATATTATGACAAGGATATTATTGGACAGATTGCAGAACAGTCAGGATTGTCACCAGAGTACATTAAGGAAAATGCTGAGTTATCTCCAAAGAAAGGTTTATTTGCATATGCCTTTGCCGGACGTGACATTACAGGAAAGTCCATAGAAGATATGGTATATGAGGCACAGAGAAAAGTTATTTTGGAGTTGGCTGGAAAGGAGCCTTGTGTAATTGTTGGAAGAAATGCTGATTATATTTTGAAAGACAGGGATGATGTGTTAAATGTGTTTATTCATGGGGATATGCCGGAAAAAGTACAGCGCATCATGGGCTTATATAATGTTGAAGAGAAGGAAGCCGTCAAAATGGTGGCAGACACAGATAAAAGACGTATGACAAATTATAACTTTTACACTGAGCAGAAATGGGGAAAAGCCAGTAATTATACGTTGTGCCTGAACAGTTCACAGCTTGGATATGACAGGTGTGAGAAGATAATCCTGGATTGTATGTGATTTTGTCATGAATAATCCAGGATTAATGAAAAATAGTGAAAAAATAGTGAAAAATTAATGGAAAAAAGCTTTTCTTTTGGATATAATAATATTTGGAAGGAAGGTTTTTATGATTAAAGTAACATTAACGAACGAGATTTTAAGATATATTACAGAAATTGAGCAGAACAGATATAAAGTATCGTCAGTGAAACTGTCCTCAACAGTTATGAACAGGCTTCGTAAAAATTCAAAGAAAAAAAGTTCTTATGCCTCGAATAAAATCGAAGGGAATCCTTTGTCTGAAAAACAGGTGGATGAAGTGATAGAAAGTGATGAAAGAATGCATTATCTGAAGCCAGAACAGGAAATCCGTAATTACTTTCTGGCATTAAATTATCTCGAGGAAAAGGTAAATAAAAATGAAAAATTTTCTAAGAAGCTAATTTTAGATGTGCAAAAACTGGTGGAAAAGGGGGCTTCCAAAGAAAAAATTGGACTCAGAGGACCTATGCCACCGGGAGTCTTATTTGCTGTGTATGATTCTAAGACAGGTAATCCTGACTATATTCCACCAGAATATTGTGACATCCAGGGGCTATTGGATGAGTTGATTGAGTATGTAAATACTACAGATGATCATCCTTTGATTGTGGCAGCAGTTGTACATTACCAATTAGTGACCATACATCCGTTTGAAGATGGCAATGGCAGGACAGCCAGATTGTTATCAGGTTACATTATGGATTTGAATGGGTATGGATTTAATGGAATCGGATCATTAGAGGAGTATTTTGCATACGATATTGATGAATATTATGAATCCATCCAGATGGGACTTCCTGCATTGTATTATTCTGGAAGGGCAAATCCGCCGCATCCAGAGATTTGGATTAATTACTTTTTGCGTATGGTTAAACTTTATTCCAACAAAGTTTGTGATTTACAGTTAGCTTCCGAAGAGGAAGATATTGCTGGAGGTCTATCTTTTCTGAAAGGGAAGGAAAAGGAACTGTTACAATTTTTGATTAAAAGTTATCGAGGAGAATTTACTCCAATTGAAGTCAGCAGGGAATTGTCAGTAACAAATAAGACGATTATTAACAGACTGGCGGTATTGGTGAAAAATGGATTTGTGGTTCCTATATTGGTCAACAAGAGAATCCGATCTTATGAATTAAGCGAATTTACCAGAAATCATGAAAAAGAAATTATGAAAGTTATCAGGTGATTAATTATGAAAAGCTATCTGTAAGCTTAGTTCAATAGAGGAAGTTATTATGATAAGAGAATTACAAAAAACAGATATAACTAAAGTAGCAGACATATGGCTGGATACTAATATAAAGGCACATAATTTTATATCTGCGCAATACTGGGAAAGTAATTATGAGCTGGTAAAAGAAATGCTGTTACAGGCGGAGGTCTATGTGTGTGAGAGTAATGGGGAAATACAGGGATTTATAGGTTTAAATGGTGATTATATTGAAGGGATTTTTGTCTGTGATAGATTGCAGTCGCAGGGCATAGGAAAACTTTTGCTGGATTTTGTAAAGGAAAGCAGAACGCAATTAAGTTTAAATGTGTATCAGAAAAACACAAGAGCAATACATTTTTATCAGAGAGAAGGATTTGAGATTCAGAATGAAGGATTGGACGAAGCTACGGGCGAAAAAGATTATGTAATGACATGGCGGTAATGTGCGTGTATTATAGTGGCATGATAAAGAAATTGTACTGACTTGTGTATGTATTGCATGAAAACACAAATCTTTATTGACGGAAATAAAAGAGCATACGTGATTTTTGCTAATCATTATTTAATATCACACGGGCAAGGCTTTCTGGTTATTCCAGAGGAGCACGTACCTGAGTTTAAGAGAAAGTTAGTTGACTTTTATGAAGGAGAGAATATAGAGGTTATAAGTGATTTCATTATTGCTTGAGTATAAGATGGTTTTAGACTGGATAAACAAAAGTGATTGACAAATAAAGATAACACATTTATTATTGTGTTTAAATTGATATAGAGTTTGTCTCGGCGTGAATGAAGACTATAGATTTTACTGTTTCTGAACATAACAGTGAAGCTATAGTCTTTTTGTTTTACTGCCGGATTGTAAATGTAAGAACTGCCGGTATAAAGGCGGAAAGGGGCTGCAACAATGAGCAGTTTAGAATGGATAAAGAAAATAATTATAATAGTTATAGGTTCAATCGTGGCAGCATATGGTATCACACTTGCTTTATATGCAGGATTTGGAGGGGCGACGCTAGCTGTTTTATGGCAGGGAAAAATTGTGCGTATGATACTTGACATTGTGATGGTTATTATCGGAGTTTTGCTGGGTGGAAAGTTTGGGATATGCACAATTGTGACAATCATCATATCTGGACCGGTTATTCAGTTTACAGCTTCAAAAACAAAAAAGGTATTTAATATCTGAAAGGCAATTATGTGTTATACTGGGAAAATATGGAAATCGGAGTTGACAGTTCACAGAGCATGATAAAAATGGCACAGGAGCAGTATCCAGACATAGAGTTTATGGTGTGTGATGCACTTGCATTATCATTTAACAGACAGTTCGATGTTGTTTTTTCAAATGCAGACATGGTGTAAGAGTTGTTATCATATGGGAAAGCTGCAGCAAAAAACATATAAATTGACAATACACATTATTTAAGAATATAATCCTGTTATGAAGTAAATTTCGTGAAAAGTAACGGAGGTAATCCCTATGAAAAAGACATTAAAGACATTTGCAGTAGTTTCGGCAATGAGCATTATGGCTGTGGCAATTGCAGGATGCGGTAGCAGAAATGCAACACAGTCGGGTGTTTCACAGATAGATACACCGCTTATTACTGATACAGCTAATCCTGTGTATAAAGATGATTCTGATATGACAACAACTGTAAAAGACAGTATTTTAAAGAAGATGGATGGAGAAACATTTTATTTTTCAAGTGGAGCTGGCGGATGGGCTACCGAGCTTAAAGTATATGCTGATGGTACATTTGAGGGACATTATTATGACTCAGACATGGGGGACAGAGGTACTGGATATCCTAATGGAACGCAGTACGATAGTGAGTTTAAAGGAAAATTCTCTGTACCGGAGCAGGTAAATAACTATTCATATTCAATGAAGGTTGAAAACATTGAAACTGATAAGATGGCTGGTACAGAAGAAATAAAGGATGGAGTAAAATATGTATATACAGAACCTGTAGGGATAAAGGATGGTGCAAAGTTGTATATATACATTCCAGGCGCATCTGTAAGCAGCTTGCCGGAAGGATATATAAGCTGGGCACAGATGTCTTTAAAAGGAGATGACAAACTTACTTTCTATGGAATATATAACGAAAAAGATAATGCAGGGTTTGTTGGAAATACGACAATCAGAGAATAATAAGGAGACTGTTATGACACAGAACAGCTACAGGTATTTTAAGAATGACCAGTGTAAATATTTCCCATGTCATAAGATAGAAGAAGGGCAGGATTTCAACTGCCTTTTTTGTTATTGTCCTATGAATTGTTATGAGGATTGTCCGGGAAGACCGCGATATATAACAAGGGAAAGTGGTAAAAGAATAAAAGACTGTACTAATTGTACGTTTCCGCATATTCCGGAAAACTATGATTATATAGTTAAGTTTTTATCTGAAAAGATGAGATAGTGTACGGAAAAACAATTGCAATTCTAGTAATAATATGAAATAATAAACGCTGGATATAATCCAGATGATAACGAAATAATCACTGTAAGCGAAGTATATATGTACTTCAGGGAATCAGGTGGGAATCCTGAACAGTTCCGCTGCTGTATACAGGGAGGCGATATCCATTATGCCACTGGAAGAAGCTTTTTAAGCTTAGTCTGGGAAGGCGGATATTGCTTATGATCTGTGAGTCAGAAGACCGGCTTACAGGCAGAGCCATAATAGTCGTTGCGAGAACAACAGACTATTGTTTTTTATGCAGACTTATAAGTCTGTTCCTTTTCTGCAGATAATGACGGAATCATCATATTACTTCATGAGAAAGGAAAAGGAGAATGAAAATGAAGAAGAAAAGATTTCTGTCACTCATACTTATGCTTGTAATGCTTGTGTCTACACTGGTAATGAGTGGATGTGGAACAGAAAAGAAATCAGGCAGCGAAAGTAACTATGATGGAGAACTTGTATATGACCATTCAATGGAATTACAGTATGCAAAGCTCTTCTCTGTTGATTATTACAAGGGCGGTTACAAGCTTATCACAATAACTAACAGAGATGAAGATACAGCAATTGTATCAAAGCAGACAAAGCTTTTACTTGTTCCAGACGGAATGTCTACACCATCAGATGTTGATTCTGATACAGTAGTGTTAAAGGCACCTGTAACTAATATGCTTGTTTCATCTACACCAGTAACATCGCTTATGAGCGCAAGCAACTGCCTTGATAACATAAGCCAGGTTACTTATGAGAAAAAATCATGGTATATTGATGCTGTTAAGCAGGCATTTGATGATGGAAAACTGACTTATGTTGGAGATTACAAGGCACCTGATTATGAAACAATAGTAGCAGGAGCACCTACACTTGCAATATTCTCAACAATGCTTACAAGCGTTCCAGATGTAGCAGAAAAGTTAAAAGAATTAGGAGTTAACTATATATTAGACCAGTCTACATATGAGGATCATCCATTAGGAAGAGTAGAGTGGGCTAAGCTTTATGCTGCACTTTGCAATGAAGAGGAAGCTGCAACAGATATGTATAATACACAGGCTGCATATGCAGATACTCTTTCAAAGGTAGAAAATACAGGAAAAACAGTAGCAGTATTCTATATTACATCCAAGGGCAAGCTGTATGTAAGAAATGCAGGAGATTACCTTGCACAGATGGTAAATATAGCGGGTGGAAATTATATTTTCTCAGATTTAAATGCTGATAAAACAGGTACTCAGGAAATGGGGATCGAAAGCTTTTACGAAAAAGCTAAAGATGCAGATTATATAATCTATGTATGGAATTTAGGCGGAAAGCCAGCGACTCTTAGCGACTTTATAGGATATAACAGTATTCTTGCTGATATAAAGGCTGTTAAGGATGGAAATGTATGGTGTACAACACCAGATTTCTTCCAGATTGCGGATACAATCGGAAGCATGATTAATGACATTAACCTTATGTTAAATGCAGATGCTGATACATCAGAGCTTACATACTTAAAGAAGTTAAAATAAAACGTATGTCTGAAAGTGACTGCCACATTAAGCAAATAGTACTTAATGAGGCAGTCATTTTGAGAATAGAGACATGATAATAGAAACATAAGAATGGAGAAAAAATGCAGATAAAACAGATACTTCGTTATCAGTTCGTTTATGTGCTGCTTGTAATATTACTTGTTGCAGCAGTTATATTTAATATTAATACAGGTAATATACATATATCTCCCACAAGAATTTTCAGAATAATATTCTTAAAGGATTATGTTGGAACGCCAGAATATAATATTATCTGGAAAATACGTCTTCCTCGATTATGTATGGCAGCTATTCTTGGTGGTGCATTGTCATTGTCAGGGTTTTTATTGCAGACATTTTTCAGAAATCCCATAGCAGGTCCTTTTGTACTTGGTATTTCATCAGGTGCCAAAATGTTTGTTGCCATTACAATGATTTTTCTGCTGAAATATGTGTCAGGAATGCCATTATGGGCTCAGATTGCAGCTGCATTTGTAGGCTCACTTTTTGCAATGCTTTATGTATTACTCTTTGCCAATAAAGTAAAGAGTATGTCTATGCTTCTGGTTGTAGGAATTATGATTAGTTACATATGTTCGGCGATAACTGATTTGTGCATTACATTTGCAAATGATTCGGATATAGCCAATCTTACACACTGGGCTATGGGCAGCTTCTCTGGGAGTTCATGGACAGCCGTTAAGCTTGCGGCCATAGTTGTTTTTCCGACGGCATTGATTACATTTTTATTTTCAAAGCCAATAAGTGCTTATCTGTTAGGAGAAGGATATGCACAGAGTATGGGAATCAATATCAGATTCTTCAGGGTGTGCATAGTAATACTTTCAAGCGTCCTTTCAGCATGTGTTACAGCGCTGGCAGGCCCGATATCATTCGTTGGAATTGCAGTTCCACATATTACAAGATTATCACTTAAGACAACGAAGCCGCTAGTTACGATTCCGGCAATTTTTCTGTGCGGTTCAGTGTTCTGTATGTTTTGTGACCTTATTGCCAGGACAATATTTTCACCATCAGAACTTGCAATAGGAACAGTAACAGCGGTATTTGGTGCACCAGTGGTTATCTGGCTTATGGTAAAGCAGAAAAAGTAACACAAGGTAAGAAGTGGAAAAGTGGAGAAATATATGGAACAAAAATATATGGAACAGATATATGTACAGACAGAGGATTTAAGTGTTGGCTATCATGGTAAAGTTCTTTTGTCTGATATAGCATTGAAAGTAAAAAAAGGTGAAATCCTTGTATTAATAGGACCTAATGGTGCCGGCAAATCTACAATAATAAAGAATATTATAAGGGAAATGAGTCCGATAGGTGGCAATATATATGTCAAGGGCAGAAAGATAAATGATTTTACAAGTAAAGAGTATGCGAAGACTATATCTGTGGTTCTTACAGAAAAGATTAAGACAGAAATGATGACCTGCCGTGATGTTGTGGCAATGGGAAGATATCCATACACTAATTATTTTGGTAAACTTACTAAGGAAGACGAAGAGATTGTAAATGAGTCACTTGAAAAGGTTTCAGCAATGGACATAGCAGATAAGGATTTTTCACAGATTAGTGACGGACAACGCCAGCGTATTATGCTTGCAAGGGCAATATGCCAGAAGCCGGAAGTTATTGTGCTTGATGAGCCTACTTCATTTCTTGATATAAGACATAAGATAGAACTTCTGGACATATTACAGGAGATGGCAGTTAAAGATAATGTTGCTGTTATAGTATCATTACATGAAATAGAACTCGCGGCAAAAATAGCGGATTATGTTATGTGTGTCGGAGCAGACGGAAATATAGAATTCGGAAGACCTGAAAAAATATTTACAGACGACAGGATAAGCAGACTTTACGGACTGACACACGGAACTTATAATTGTATGTATGGAAGCACAGAATTAAAGAAACCGGAAGGGATTCCGAAAGTGTTTGTAGCAGGTGGCGCAGGAACAGGAATATTTATATACAGGGAATTACAGAGGTTAGGGATTGCTTTCAGTGTGGGAATTCTTTATGAAAATGATTGCGATTATCCAATAGCAAAAGCACTGGCAGCAGAAGTTATTACAGAAAAAATGTTTGAACCTATAGGAAAAGAAACATTTGATGCAGCATGCAGGAAAATTGATGAATCAGATTATGTAATAGATACAGGATGTCCGATAGGACAGATGAATGTCAGGTTAAAGAATGTATTGGAGTATGCGGCAGAAAAGAATAAAAAAATCCTTGAAAAGCCAGACATAGATACATTGAAATCATTATTCACAGGAGAATAGATATCATGAAACCAATGGATATTGAAAAACAGTCGTTTGCAATAATTGAAAAGGAACTTACAACAGATATTCCATCTGAATACAAGCCGGTTGTTAAGAGAGTTATTCATACAACAGCGGACTTTTCATATGAGACAAGCATGATGTTTTCAGATGGAGTTATAGAGAAAGCACTGATGGCAATACGTGAGGGTACAGAGATTGTGACCGATACCAACATGGCAAAATCAGGAATTAATCATAAGATGGCTGAAAAATTCGGATGCTCACTTAACTGTTATATGGCAGATGAAGGTGTTGCAAAAGAAGCTGCAAGCCGTGAGATAACAAGGGCAGTGGTCAGTGTGGAGAAGGCGGCAAAGGACAATCCGGGATGTATTATGGTAGTTGGAAATGCGCCAACAGCACTTATGAGAATAAGAGAACTGTATGATGAAGGCACATTTGCACCAAGACTTGTTATCGGAGTTCCGGTTGGGTTTGTAAATGTAGTTGAGGCAAAAGAAGAAATAATTGAAAGCGGTATGCCATATATAGTTGCAAGAGGCAGAAAAGGCGGAAGCAATGTTGCGGCGGCAATTATGAACGCATTGTTTTATATGGCAGCAGATGATGATAAAGAGTGGCGCAGATGTTAGAGAGATATGTATATAAGAATCAGAAAAAAATGCGATGTGGATATACAACAGGAACATGTGCCTGTGCAGCGGCGAAAGCGGCGGCATGTATGCTTTTATCAGGCAGGAGAATTGAAAGTGTCAGTGTGATTACTCCGATGGGAGTAGAACTTACGCTGCCTGTTTATGAAATAACAATGGAACAGGACAGTGTTACATGTGCTATAAAAAAAGACAGCGGGGATGATCCTGATGTGACTAACGGAATATTAATATATGCCAGTGTTTCTTATATAGAAGGTGACAGCACAGATAAAAGAGTTGTAACAGATGGAGGAACAGGTGTAGGAAGAATTACTAAAAAAGGGCTGTCGCGCCCGGTAGGAGAAGCGGCAATTAATCCGGTTCCGCTTAAAATGATTGAAGAAGGTGTATCGGAAGCAGCAGAGAATTATTCTTATGAGGGAAGTTTAAAGGTTGTAATATCAGCACCACAGGGAGTTGAAATTGCAAAGAAAACATTTAATCCGAACCTCGGAATAACAGGGGGAATATCAATTCTTGGAACAACAGGAATAGTAGAGCCTATGAGTGAACAGGCACTTATTGATACAATAAGGACAGAAATTAAAATGCATATAGCAGAAGGCGAAAAAGTTCTTCTGATTGCACCGGGAAATTATGGGCAGGATTTTCTGCTTAATACTCTTGGAATTGAACTTAAAAGAAGTATCAAATGCAGTAATTATATAGGTGATACAATAGATATGGTGTGTGATGCAGGCGCAGAAGCGATGCTTCTTGTAGGACACATAGGAAAACTTGTAAAACTGGGTGCAGGAATAATGAATACACATTCAAAAGCTGCAGACGGGCGTATGGAAGTCCTGGCAGCCTGTGCCATAAGAGCAGGTGCAGAGGCTGATACTGCAAGGAAAATACTCGACTGTGTCACGACAGAGGCTGCACTTGATATATTGAAAAAATCGGACATGCTTGAGAATACAATGAAGCAGCTTATGATCCGCATAGAGGATGTATTGCAAAGAAGAAGCGGCGGTAAAATAAGAATCGGGGCAATTGTATTCTCTAATGAATACGGAATATTAGGTAAGACAAAAACAGCGGATAAGCTGTTAGAAGATATAATGAGCGTTAGCGAGGGGGAACATGCCTGCATGTTCATCCCGAGCGGCGAATGACGATCATGAACAAAGTTCATGATATAATAAATAATGGAGAATGATTATGGTTAAAATCGTCGGGGCTGGACCTGGGGCTAAAGACTTAATTACGGTGCGCGGAATGCGTATGCTTAATGAGGCAGATGTGATTATATATGCAGGTTCACTTGTAAATGAAGAACTGCTTGAGTATGCAAAAAAGGACTGTGAGATATATAACAGTGCATATATGAATCTGGAAGAAGTTATTAATGTGATTGTAAAAGCAGAAAATGAAGGAAAGAATATAGTGCGTCTGCATACAGGGGATCCATCACTTTATGGTGCGATTAGAGAGCAGATTGAAGAACTTGCAAAACGTGGAATTACATGTGAAATATGTCCGGGTGTCAGCAGCTTTCTTGCTGCGGCAGCAGCAACCGGATGTGAATATACAGTGCCGGAGGTTGCACAGTCAGTAATTATTACAAGGATGCCGGGAAGGACTCCTGTACCGCATAATGAGAGCATTGCAAAGCTTGCAGCGCATGGAACATCAATGATTATATTCTTAAGTTCATCACATTTAAAGGAACTTAAGGAAGAATTATATAAGGGAGCATATACCCCAGATACGCCATGTGCGATATGCTATAAGGCAAGCTGGAAGGATGAAAAATGTATAAAGACCACATTGGAAAACCTTGATATCGAAGCAGAGAAAGCAGGCATTACAAAGACAGCACTTATAATGGTAGGAGAATTCTTAGGAGATAAATATTCATTTTCCAAGTTGTATGATCCTGAATTTAAGACGGAGTATAGAAAATGAGAACTGTTATAATAGCATTTACACATGAGGGAATGAAGGTGGCAAAAAAGGCTTCAACAGTGACAGAGGGAGAAGTTACAATTTACTGCCACAAAAGATGTGCGGATGATTACATGGGAGATGCAGTTTCTTTTGCCACTGTCGGTAGTGTTATTAAGAACGAGTTCGCAATGTGCGACAGGATATTATTTGTGTGTGCGGCTGCAATAGCGGTAAGAACAATAGCACCATATCTTAAAAGTAAGGTAACAGATCCGGCAGTACTTGTTGCAGACGAGAGTGGCAAATTTCTTATTTCACTGCTTTCAGGGCATATAGGTGGTGCCAATGAATGGTGTAAGGAACTTGCAGACAGTATTGGTGCAATACCTGTAATTACTACAGCTACAGATACAAGAGGAATGTTTGCGGTTGATTTGTTTGCAGCAGAGCATAATATGAAAATAGTTAATCCTGTTATGATACAGGATATATCGGGCCGGATACTTAATGGGGAAGCTGTTGGAATTACAGGGGATGAAACATTTGTCAAAATGTTAAGAGAGACAGAAAAACAATGGAATGGGCAGATTACATATACAGATAATGCAGATGGTAAATATGAAAGCGGTGTACAGATAATTACACATTCTGATGAAAATGTGGTATTTAAGAGAACATTAAAACTTGTGCCACAAAATCTGGCAGTTGGAATCGGATGCAAAAAGGGAAAGACAGCAGAGGAGATAGAGCAGGCAGTCAGGAAGGTTTTTGATATGAATAATCTGATGACAGAAGCTATTGCAGTAGCTGCCTCTGTTGACAGAAAAGCGGATGAAGAGGGAATTATTGAATTTGCAAGGAAAATGAAAGTTCCATACAGGACTTTTACACCTGAATATTTGAGAGGTATTAAAGGTGATTTTTCATCATCAGCTTTTGTGAATAAGCAGATAGGCGTTGATAATGTGTGCGAGCGAAGTGCATGTGCAGCATCGGATGGAGGCAGAAAGCTCGCAGGAAAAACGGCAGATAACGGAATAACTGTTGCAGTATATAAAATGGTATAGATTGAGGAGTATAATATGCTTAAGATAGTTGGTTTTGGAAGTGGTGCACAAGATAATATGACACTGGAAGCGTCAGCTGCAATATCGTCAGCACAGTTAATAGTCGGGTATAGTACTTATGTTGATATATTGAGGCAGTATTTTCCAGATAAAGAATATTATTCAACTAATATGATGCAGGAAAAGGAGCGCTGCCAGTATGCCATAGATATGGCAAAAGAAGGCAGGGATGTAGTACTTGTATGCAGCGGAGACAGTGGTGTATATGGCATGGCGAGTCTGGTATATGAACTTGCAGATGAAGGAACTGATATTAAGGTAATATCAGGTGTCACAGCCGCCAATAGTGGTGCTGCCTGCCTTGGAGCACCTTTGTCACATGATTTTGCGGTTATAAGCTTAAGTGACTGTATGACTCCGTGGGAACTGATAAAGAAAAGAATCAGGGCAATGGCTGAAAGCGATATGGTAATGTGCATATATAATCCTTCAAGCCGCAGGAGAGCAGGATATTTAAAAGAAGCCTGCGACATCGTAATGGAAGTACAATCAGGTGATACAGTATGTGGATATGTAAGGAATATAGGCAGGGATAATGAGACAGCCGGGGTTCTTACATTAAAGGAGCTGGCTGATTTTAAAGCTGATATGTTCACGACAGTATACATTGGAAACAGCCATACTAAGATTATTAAAGGAAAGATGGTTACACCGAGAGGATATAAGGTTGTATGAAAAAGACAATAATGCTTTTTGCCGGGACAACTGAAGGACGCAGAATATGCGAATTTCTTGCTGGCAAAGATTGTGATACTTATGTGTATGTGACTACCGAGTATGGAAAAGAACTACTGCCTGAACAGGGAAATGTGCATATACATGTCGGGAAAATGGATGAGGGGCAGATGTCTGATGAGATAAGATCAATCCATCCTGACGTAGTTATTGATGCAACACATCCGTATGCCACACAGGTTACCCATAACATAAAAGAGGCATGTGACAGCAGACACATTTTTTATGTCAGGGTATTAAGAGAAGAGAATACAGAGGAAGCCGGTAATAATGCAGACAATATCATATATACTGAAACTATGAAGGATGTAGTCAAGTTGCTGAATGACGGCAAATATATTCATAAAAATGTTCTTATGACGACAGGAAGCAAGAACATACCTGAGTATGTCCATATTAAGGATTTCAAAGACAGGTTGTATCTTCGGCTTCTGCCTAATCCACAGATGATGGAAAGTGCAATACAGGCAGGGATTATGCCGGCACATTTAATCGGAATGCAGGGGCCGTTTTCGCAAGAATTAAACGAAGCAGTAATCAGGCAGTTTAATATTGGAGTGCTTGTTACAAAAGAATCAGGAAACAATGGAGGGTATGAAGAAAAAATATCCGCTGCACTAAATACAGGAACTGACTGCATTGTAATAAGGCGGCCATTGGAAAATGATGGTAAGAATCTTTCGGAAATTATAGCGTATATTGAAGAAAATATTGATTCACAGTGTTAACAGGTTAAGATGGAGTGAGTAATGAAAAGGGTAATTATAGCTGGAATGGGACCAGGAAGTAAAAGCTGCATTACAGAGGAAGTAAAAGCTGCAATTAATAATGCAGATATTTTAATAGGTTCAAAGCGGTTGATAGAGGAATATCCGCATAAAAAGACATTTTATGCTGTAACAGCAGATAATATAGTAAGTATTATTGAGCAGGAAGAGGCACAAGAATATGTTGTGCTTATGTCGGGTGACACCGGATTTTACAGTGGAACAAGAAAGCTTGCAGATGCGCTTGAAGGAAAATATGAATACCGTATCCTGCCGGGAATATCTTCTGTAATATATTTTGCCGCAATAATTGGAAAATCATGGGAAAATGCGGCATTTGTAAGTGTGCATGGTAAAAAGCAGAGTTACATACCTGTAGTTTTACAGAATGAGATGACATATTTTCTGACACAGGGAAATGTATCACAGATATGTAAGCAGCTTCAGAGTGTGGGACTTTCAAAGGTACATGTCTGGATTGGGGAAAATCTTTCATATGAAAATGAAAAGATATCCAGTGGTGAAGTATCAGAATTTACAGAATATGAGTCAGCAGGACTTACTGTAATGGCAGTATACAATGATTATTCACATTCATTTTCTATAACAGGAATTCCTGACAATTATTTTATCCGTTCAGATATACCAATGACTAAGAGGGAAATACGGGCAGGTGTAATCAGCCGTATGGCAGTCAGAAAGAATTCATGTGTGTATGATATAGGCGCAGGAACAGGTTCTGTTTCGGTAGAGCTTGCACTGCATGCACCATACGGAACAGTTTATGCGGTTGAGAGGACAGAAGAAGGATGCAGTCTTATTGCCCGTAATGCAGAGAAATTCGGACTTAATAACATAGAGATTATACATGGCAATGCAGCAGATGTAATTGATAATCTGCCAGTGCCGGATGAAGTGTTTATTGGTGGAAGTGGCGGTGAAGAAGAATACATTTTTGACAGTATTCTTAGAAAAAATCCTGATGTCCATCTTGTTGCTACAGCAGTAACATTAGAAACACTACAGAATACTATTTCTTTAATGGAAAAGAATAATATGAGCGTACTTGATATAGTCCAGATTGCAGTAACACAGATAAAGAAAACAGGCAGATATCATATGATGTCTGCGAATAATCCAGTATTTATTATAGAGGGAAGGAGAATACAATGAGTCGTATAATGATAGCCGGAACAGGCAGCGGATGTGGTAAAACAACAATTGTATGTGGTTTATGCCAGTGCTTTAAAGATATGGGACTTAAGACATCAGCATTAAAATGCGGGCCTGATTATATTGATTCTATGTTTCATTCCCGTGTACTGAATATGCGTACAGGTAATCTTGACAGCTGGTTCTGTGATGATGAGACAATAAAATATCTGCTTGCGCGCAAAGAATGTGAGAGTGATATAACAGTAGTCGAGGGTGTTATGGGATACTTTGATGGTCAGGGATTTGGCACGAAGGGAAGCTCCTATGATATAGCAGGCATTACGGATACGCCGGTGATACTTATAGTAAACTGCCGCGGAATGAGTAATTCAATAGGTGCAGTCATAAAAGGATATACAGGATATGAAAAAGATAGTCATATCAGAGGCGTGATATTTAATAATTTATCAGCCAGATTATATAAAGATGCTGCACAGATAGCTAAAGATATGGGGATAGAACCATTAGGCTATCTGCCATATAAGAAGGAGGCCGTTCTTGAAAGCAGACATCTGGGTCTTGTTACATCGGCAGAGGTTGAACATTTTCAGGAAAAAGTCACCTGTATTGCAAGTCAGATGAAAGAAACACTGGATATAGACGGGATTCTTAAGATTGCAGGAAATGCCTCTAAGAATGAAATCCATTATAAAGAAAAGAAAAAGAGAAATCTAAGAATAGCAGTTGCAAAGGATGAAGCATTCTGTTTTCTTTATGAAGATAACCTTGATTACTTAAGGCAGAGTGGATGTGAACTTACATATTTCAGTCCTCTTAAAGACAGCAGTCTTCCTGACAATATAGACGGATTATTATTATATGGAGGATATCCTGAGCTTCATGCAGAAGAACTGTCAGAAAATATATCAATGCGAAAGGATATTGCTGACAGGATACGGTCAGGTCTTCCATGTATAGCGGAGTGTGGCGGGTTTCTATATCTGCATGAGTATCTTGAAACTCCGGAAAAAGAAAAATATCCAATGGCAGGAATTATCGAAGGTGCAGGTTATAATGCCAGGAAATTACAGCGTTTCGGATACATGAGCGTTAAGGCTGTAAAAGATACAATGCTTGCAGATAAAAATCAAAGCTTCCGCGCACATGAATTTCATTACTGGAACAGTGACTGTCCGGGTAGTGATTATGAAGTCATAAAGGCTTCTGATAACAGCACAGCTTCTGCCGGTTACGGAAGTGATACTTTATATGCCGGATTTCCACACATTTATTTTTATGGCAATGAAAATGTAGCAGAAAGATTCATGGATGCATGCATGAAGTATAAGAAGAACAGCAGACAGGAAGCAGAACTTATTCCGGAGCTGGATAAGATAAAAGGTATTAATAGAGACGCTGTGATGAAAGCAAAAGCTCACTGGAATGGAATAGCAAAGCCATTACATGGTCTTGGGCTTATGGAAGAAATAATAACACGGATAGCAGGAATCCAGAATACAGTGGATGTACATATAGACAAAAGGGCTGTTATTGTAATGTGTGCAGACAACGGAATAGTTGAAGAGGGAGTTACACAGACAGGACAGGATGTGACCGCAGTTGTAAGCTGCAATATGGCGGATGGAATATCGAGTGTATGCAGAATGGCAGCTTGCAGTAAAACAGATGTGATTCCTGTGAATATAGGTATTGCAGCAGATAAACTTGCGGATGGAACAGATGTAGGAACTTATAAAGATCTTGTAAACAGGCGTGTTATGACAGGTACGAGAAATTTCCTTAAAGAACCTGCAATGTCACAGGAACAGCTCATACAGGCAGTCCACGAAGGAATTAAGCAGGTAGAATGGTGCAGTGAACAAGGATATAACATTCTTGCTACAGGAGAGATGGGGATTGGCAATACAACTACGAGTACAGCACTTGCAAGTATATTATTAAACCTTGAGCCGGAAGCTGTTACCGGAAGGGGTGCAGGACTTGATGATTCAGGGCTTAAAAGGAAAGTTGAAGTCATTACAAAGGCTAAAGAAATGTATGGAAGATACGCAGATAATCCATTAAAACTATTACAGAGTATAGGCGGACTTGATATAGCAGGACTTGTGGGAGTGTATATCGGAGGAGCAGTGTATGGGATACCAGTTGTTGCTGATGGTGTTATCGCGACGGTTGCGGCACTTATTGCTGTGAAGCTGCAGCCGGAGATTAATGATTACATTATTGTTTCGCATCAGGGAAAAGAACCGGCAATGAAAGCACTTCTTGACAGTCTGGGAAAGAAAGCTGTTATTCATGCAGAGCTTGCGTTAGGCGAAGGAACAGGGGCAGTTATGATGTTTCCGCTTCTTGACATGGCTTTGCAGGTGTACAGGGAAAATACTACATTTGACGATATACAGATAGCTGCATATGAGGATTATGGAAAATGTTGATTATAATTACAGGGGTAAGCGGCAGCGGCAAGTCAGAATATGCTGAACAGATATGCTGCCGGCTTGCCGGAGATAATAAAAAATATTATGTGGCAACCATGCAGCCTTTCGGAGAGGAAGGCAGAATAAGAATTGAAAAGCATAAAAGGCAGCGTGAGGGAAAAGGCTTTGAAACGATAGAGCAGTATCAGAATATAGGCAGCGCATTGGATTGCTGTGATAAAGAAGAAAGACCAGTGGTTTTGGTTGAGTGCATGTCTAACCTTCTTGCCAACGAATGTTTTGGAAAAGCCGGAAAACCTGATGGCATATTTGATGGCTGTATGAAACTGTATTCAGGATGCAGGCATCTTGTTATTGTAACAAATGAAGTATTTTCAGACGGATGTGAATATGATGCCAGTACAACTGATTATATCAGGCGGCTTGGAGAGCTTAATGTAAGGCTTTCCAGAGCAGCAGATGCAGTTGTAGAAGTTGTATATTCAATTCCTGTATTTTTAAAGGGGGATATTGGCGATGTCGATAATTAAATCACTGGTGATTGCATTTTCAATGTATTCCAAGATACCAATGCCACATCTTGAATTAGATGAAAAAGACATGAAATATGTAATGGGATTCTTTCCGCTGATTGGACTTATAACTGGAGCTTTGATTTATGGATGGATATATGCCGGCAGGATTTTAAATGTGCCGGATATAAGCAGGACTCTGGTACTTATCATACTGCCGGTTATTATAACAGGGGGAATCCATGTTGATGGTTATATGGATACATGTGATGCACTTAATTCATATGGTGACAGGGAAAAGAAACTGGCAATATTAAAGGATTCGCATATTGGTGCATTTGCAGTTATTAAACTTCTGGTTTATTATGTGCTGTATTTTGCTGCTGCATTTATTGTTGTAAAGAAGGCGGGAAATATGCAGATTATTATTATGGCATTTACTTTTTATCTGTCGAGAATTATCAGCGGACTGGCAGCAGTTAATTTCCGCGGTGCAAGAAATAACGGAATGCTTCATACATTTACAAGTGTTACAGCCAGAAAGAGGGTAAATATAATGCTTGTAATGCAGCTTATATTATGTTTTTCATGTATGTGTATGTGCAGTATTATAACAGCAATAGTTGTTGTCATTGTAGCATTCCTTGTTTTACTCTTTTACAGGCATATGGCATATAAGCAGTTTGGCGGGGTAACAGGTGACCTTGCGGGCTATCTGCTTTGTGTGAGCGAGTTGTGCATGACGGCTGCAATTGCAGTAATTACATTAATTTAGCCAGCAGAATGGAGATAATATGGAAGTATATTTTGGTGGGGCTTATCAGGGAAAGCTTGATTATGTATGTAGTAAGAAAAATATGTCGGTTGTGGCAGATGGGGCAGATTGTAATATTGAAGACCTGGGAAATGTGGAAATATTAAATCATATGCATCTGCTTATAAAAAGATATGTTAAAGAAGGAAAATCAACGGACACTCTGGTAGACAGTCTGTATGATATCAATCCGGAAATTATTATAATATGTGATGAAGTTGGAAGCGGAATAGTTCCGCTAGAAAAAGAGGACAGAATATACAGGGAAGCAGTCGGACGCGTACTTTGCAGTGCAGTTAAGAAGGCTGTGCATGTGGAAAGAGTAATCTGTGGAATAGGACAGTGTCTGAAAGGCGGACAGTAAGGAATATGGAGATTGTATTAATCAGACATGGAGCAACAGCAGGAAACATTGAAAAAAGATATATAGGAACTACGGATGAACCACTGTGTGATATAGGAATGGCACAGATACACGAGTATATGAGTGCCGGATGTTATCCGAAGGTACAGGCATTATATGTAAGTCCTTTAAAAAGATGCAGTCAGACAGCAGCATTTATATATCCTGACATGAAGCAGATGACTGTGCAGGATTTCAGGGAATGTGACTTTGGTAAATTTGAGGGAAAGAATTATAAAGAACTGACAGGCAACGAGTATTACCAGAAATGGATTGACAGTAATGGA
>CAMDYG010000048.1 GCA_945910225.1 uncultured Eubacterium sp.
AATAACCCCTTTCATTAGACATATATTTTTGTCTAACAAAAGGGGTTCACTTCATTATGGGGGTTAGAAAAAATATAGAACTGATACAGCGATTTATAATAGATTATGAAAAAGATTACTTGATGTTGTAATCAAGCATATGGTATAATATCCGAAAAATCGGAAGCGCGACGGGGAGAATATTATATCATGAATATATATGAAAAAATCTTTGCAAGACTTGAAGAATTACATATGAGCCAGATTGAATTATCACGTAGGACCGGTATTGCCACCAGTACCATCAGTGATTGGCGTAAGAAAAAGATTAATCCACAGGCGGATAAGCTGGTGTCTATTTGCAAGGCGCTTGATATGTCACTTGTGGATTTACTTTGTGATGGGGAAGGAATAGAGCAAACAACCGAACCAGATTTTATGGTTGATGGACAACATATTATTGAAATATATAGTAATTCAGATTTAGAGACAAAAAGAAGATTACTTAGATATTTTGAATTAGTTGAAATATGCAGAGAAATCAATCATGAGAGTAAGTCAAAAAACATTAAGAGAAATGTATCTGTTATCCAGGATGTTGACGGAAATAATATTGTTGTTATTAATGATATCAGATTTAAGGGAAAACGATCAGTAGATTGGAAAGATGTCAGAGAGTATTTAAAAGAGTATGTTGGAGAATTTTATACCATTGCATCAACTGGAGATGCTATTTATATTGGCTCTGATCTTCCCAAGGAATATAGTGGATCGAAATTTACAAACAGTATTAAGGGAACAAATGCAAAGGCAAAAGCAAATGCTGCAACCGGAATTCCTGAAATGATAGAGATAGCAGTGGGAAAACATTTTAGAGAGAATCATGAGGATAAGCATAAAAGAGATGCAAAAAATGGATGGTATAGATATGATTCACGATTTGCACTCCCAGTTTATGACGACAAAGGTGAATTAGAAAGGTACAACGTCTTTCACGCATCTATGCTGGTACGCCATTCAAATGATGGTAAATTGTATTTGTATGATGTTATAGACATAAAAAAAGAAACGAGCAACTCTATCGGCGAATAATCGCTTACCAGACCAAAAACCCATTTCCTTTATGAAAGTATGATACTATAGGAAATGAGTATTGTCAATCCGAATATTCGAAAAAAGTTTACACACACAACAGATACCGAGACTGTCATACTTTTACGGGGGTAAAAAATGCAAAAAACACTAAGAAGTGAGCGAATGTTAATGCGAAGTAAAGTTTCAATGCATGTTGAGAGTTGTATGAGGAGACGGGACTTATTGCGGATGAAATAGAATTCTTTATGGTAAATTCAGGTCCGGAAGTTCACTATGTGTATCCGAATGGTGATGAAGTGTCTAATATTGAGATTATATATGTGTGCAGGAGATACCACGGAGAATTAAAGAGACAGGAAGAAGAGATTGAAGAATTGCGATTCTTTAATATTGATGAAGTTGAGCTGGATAACATTTCACCACCGATAAGACCAGTGGTGAAACAATTCATAGAACAGTATTCTTAATAAATGCTGAGCAGATGAAACTTATTTTTTCTGAATACAATAAGTCCTTCATCACGTATTCTTCCCAGTTCTTTAGAGAGTGCAGAGCGGTCAACATTAAGATAATCAGCAAGCTGCTGGCGGTCGAATGGAATCATGAATTCCTGACTGCCAGCTTTTCTTGACTCGTTAGACAGGTATATAAGGAGTCTTTCACGGATTGTCTTAGGCGATGTGCAGAATATCCGGTTAGACAGGGTGAGATTCTTCTGAATGGAAATGTGCAGAAGGTTGTTAAGGATAGTATCTTTGAAATGTGTATTTTTAAACTGTCCATTATCAATGGGCGTATCCAATAATTTATTCATATCAAGAAAAAGAATTATGCTTGTTTCAGAGGCAACGGCATCAACCATCAGAGGTTCGCCAGTCAGAGCGTATGTTTCAGCAAATACATGTCCGGGAGTAATATTATTCATAATAGCTTTGTTGCCCCACAAGTCAATGTATTCAATAGTTACCATACCTGATGCAACAATGCCGATTTCATGAACAACATCTGTTACATGATATATGAATGAATTCTTTCGGAATTTTTTGGCACGGAGAAATCCGGCTGCGGTCATTTCTGATATTTCAGATTCAGTAATATTTTTAAATATTGGTGATTTAATAATTGCCATAATATCTCCTTGTAACGTTCAGTAAAATAAAATCCAGTCTGTTAATAAAGATACATTTTTAAATAATTTTTAAAATGTGGTTAAAACAACATATTTATTATGCTCATTATATTATTCTTTAATCACGAAATCAATGAGAAACCCAAGGAGGATTAAGTGATGATAAGAAGAGTTATTCATATTGATGAGGATAAATGTAATGGCTGTGGAGCTTGCGTGACAGCTTGTCACGAGGGGGCAATCGGTCTGGTTGATGGAAAGGCAAGACTTATGAGAGATGATTACTGTGATGGACTTGGTGATTGTCTTCCGAAGTGTCCTACAGGAGCAATTTCATTTGTAGAAAGAGAAGCGGCTGCATATGATGAGGCTGCGGTTCTTGCCAATAAAGCAGCGAAGAAACAGGCAGCGGTTGGTCAGACACATGCGGGAAGTCAGGCAGCACCACAGGAACCACATTTTTCGGGGTGCCCTGGAAGCATGATGAGACAGTTTAACAGGAATAATCAGGCAAATGCAGCGAAGAAACAGGCAGCCGGACATGCAGCAGATATGTCAGGACAGCAGCAAGCACAGACTGGTAACGCATATGCAGTGCCTGCATCACAGGAAATCTGCCAGGAATCCCAGCTTGCACAGTGGCCATGCCAGATTAAGCTTGTACCAGTCAATGCACCATATTTTGACGGAGCAAAGCTTTTAATCGCAGCAGATTGTACAGCATACGCATATGCCAACATGCATCAGGAATTTATGAAAGGGAAGATTACAATTATTGGCTGCCCTAAACTTGATGATGTTGATTACAGCGAAAAGCTTACGCAGATAATAAGCAACAATAATATTAAGAGCGTTACTATCGTCAGAATGGAAGTTCCATGCTGCGGAGGACTTGAATATGCTGCAAAGACTGCATTACAGAACAGTGGAAAGTTTATTCCATGGCAGGTCGTAACCATTTCTGTTGATGGAAAAATTCTTGATTAAAAGACAATATTATACAATATTTTAATTAAAGAAAACTTTAAAAAAATATTCTTGATAATAGTACGAAATCATACTATGCTAGCAGATCTGCTTAAGTATGATTTCGTACTATTTTTATATAAATGTATTAAACCCATTGAGGAGGAGATAATATGCATACATCAGAGGAAATGCACAGATTTACTTATCTGATAGGAGAGACAGACAATACTTATCATGAACTTGCATTAAAGGTAGGGCTGTCTGACAGTGCAATGCTTGTATTATATACATTGAGTGATATGGGCGGGGAGTGTTCACTGCAGACTATATGCAGTTTTTCAGGTCTTGCGAAACAGACTATTAATTCTGCATTACGGAAGCTGGAAAAGGAAGATGTGGTTATCCTGAAACAGCAGAATGGAAAGAATAAGAACGCAAAGCTTACGGATAAAGGTGTGAAGCTGGCAGAAAATACAGTTGCTAAGATTATGAAGATTGAGAATGAGATTATGGAGTCGTGGACGAAAGAAGAGGTTCAGCAGTATCTTTCACTGACTGAAAGATATCTTAATATGCTTAAAGAGAAAATGGAGGAAATGTAATGAAGGAAGAGATTAAATTATCAGATCATTTTGGATATAAGAAACTTATGAGATTCACAATGCCTTCAATAGTTATGCTTATATTTACATCTATATATGGTGTTGTTATGTATGTTAATTTCATATTTCAGGCAATATTCATGGGATATTCTGTAGGAAGCGCGCCTATTGTCGGATTTAATTATGGTTCTGGTAATAAGAAGGAGCTTAAGAGTATTCTGGGAAAAGGCATAAGAATTATTGTAGTTGGGGCATTTGCAATGTTTGTTTCAGGACAATTACTTGCAAGACCATTGTCACAGATATTTGTCGGTTATGATAAAGAATTATTCAATATAACTGTGGACGGATTCATGATATTCTCATGTTCATTCCTGTTTTCAGGTTTTCCAATATTAGGATCATCATTCTTTACAGCTCTTAGTGATGGTCTTACTTCAGCGTTGATATCGTTCTTAAGGACACTTGTGTTCCAGGTGGCAGCAGTACTTATCCTGCCAGTATTTTTAGAGCTTACAGGTGTGTGGATGTCAGTAGTAGTAGCAGAACTTCTGGCTATGATTTCAACCATAATTTTCCTTGTTGTTAAGAAGAAAAAATATGGCTATTAAACCCTAAAACCAATTGACCGCAATGCTTAGTGATGATAGAATTATTTCTCATAATATGACAAATAATTGACTTACGAAAGGAATCATTACTATGAATTTTCTTGAAGAAAGAATTATGAAGGACGGAGTTGTTAAGGAAGGCAACATTTTGAAAGTTGACAGTTTTCTTAATCATCAGATGGATGTTAAGCTTTTCAAGCAGATGGGTGAAGAGTTTAAAAGAAGATTTGAAGGAAAGAACATTAACAAGATTATTACTATTGAGGCATCGGGAATTGGTATTGCATGTATAGTTGCAGAATGTTTTGATGTTCCAGTTGTATTTGCCAAGAAGTCAAAGAGTGTTAATATTGATGGAGATGTTTACTCTGCAGAAGTTGAATCATTTACACACAAGTGCAAGAATCAAGTGCTTATATCTAAGAAATTCGTAGGTCCAGAGGATCATGTACTTATTATTGATGATTTCCTTGCTAATGGTTGTGCACTTCAGGGACTTATCTCTATTGTCAATCAGGCAGGTGGAACAGTTGAAGGTATTGGAATTGCAGTTGAGAAAGGCTTCCAGCAGGGTGGACAGATTATCCGTAATCTTGGTTACCAGCTTCAATCTATAGCTATTGTCGATGGAATGAATGCAGCCGATGGCAGTATCACATTCAGGGAACAGTAAGATGGGTGGTACGGACAGATGAAGAAATTCTTTAAAAATGCATCAATGAATAATATATATAAGCTGGATGGAGCAATACCTGTTGCCAGGGCAATTCCATTTGGCTTACAGCATATACTGGCTATGTTTGTTGCCAATATAGCTCCTATCCTTATTGTTGGAGGGGCAAGCTCATTAAGCAGTGATAAGCTGGCAATGCTTATCCAGAGTGCCATGTTAATTGCCGGAATTGGTACTCTTGTACAGTTATTTCCTATATTCCATAAGATAGGCTCTGGACTTCCTATTGTAATGGGAATCAGCTTCACATTTGTTTCGGTAATGTGCTTTATAGGAGCGCAATATGGTTATGGAACTATTATGGGTGCAGTGCTTATCGGTGGTATTATTGAAGGTATACTTGGTTTATTTGCCAAGTACTGGATTAAGATAATTGCACCTATTGTATCAGCGAGTGTTGTAACTGCGATTGGTTTCTCATTGTTATCAGTTGGAGCAACATCATTCGGTGGAGGAAGCGGAAGCGAGAATTTTGGTTCAGTTGAGAACTGGATATTAGGTTCAGTTACACTTCTTTGCTGTATTCTTTTCCATATATTTGCAAAGTCTTATTACAAGCAGCTTTCAGTGCTTTTTGGACTTGTTGTTGGTTATATTCTTGCAGTAATTATGGGGGTTGTTGATTTCTCAGCGCTTGCAGGAACTAAGATAATTGCACTGCCACATCTTATGCCATTCAAGATGGAATTCAGGGCAGATGCGATTGTTTCAGTAGTACTTATATTCCTTGTATCAGCTACAGAAACAATTGGTGATACTTCAGCGCTTGCTTCTTCAGCACTTGGAAGATTTCCAACTACTGAGGAGACATCCGGATCGATTGCATGTGACGGATTTATAAGTGCATTATCATCAGTATTTGGCTGTATGCCTATTACATCATTCAGCCAGAATGTAGGTCTTGTAGCAATGACTAAGGTTGTCAACAGATTCACAATTGCAACCGGTGCAGTAATTATGATACTTGCAGGTATATTCCCTGTTTTCGGTACATTTTTATCAACACTGCCAGAGGCAGTTCTTGGCGGCTGTACAATTATGATGTTCGGAACTATTGTTGTAAGCGGTCTGCAGATGATCAGCAAATGTGGTTTTTCACAGAAAAATATCACTATTGCAGCGTTATCTTTAAGTATCGGTCTTGGATTTACACAGTGTGAGAATCTTTTCTCAATATTCCCACAGATTATTGAGACTGTATTTGCACAGAACTGTGTTGCAGTAGTATTTATTGTGGCAATTATCCTCAATCTTGTATTGCCGAAGAACATGGATACCAAGATACCAGAAGGAGAATAATTATGAATGAATATCAGTTTTTCTCACCAGTTAATGTTGTATTTGGAAGTGGAAGCCTTTCTAAGCTGCATACACTTGATATGCCGGGAAAGAAGGCGCTTCTTGTTATAAGTAATGGCAAGTCTGCCAGGATGAATGGTTCGCTAGACAGAACAATAGATGAACTTAAACAGGCTGGTGTTTCATATGTGCTTTATAACGGAATAGGAGCTAATCCACTGAAATCAGCAGTTGAGGAAGGAGCAAGGATTGGAAGGGAGAATGGAGTAGATTTTGTTGTCGCATTAGGTGGTGGTTCAGTTATGGACGCAGCTAAGAATATGGCAATGTTCATTCCACAGCCATCAGATAATCTGTGGGACTATGCTAATAGTCCATCAGGTGGCAAGATGACACCTCCTAATGAGATGCTTCCATGGATTGCAATTACTACATCAGCAGGAACAGGCTCAGAGGTTGATACTATCGGAGTAATTTCTAATCCTGATACTAATGAAAAGATTGGTATTGGTGGAATGGCGGGGATGTTTGCAAAGTATGCAATTGTTGACCCTGAGCTTATGAAAACAGTTCCACCGAAATTCACTGCATATCAGGGATTTGATGCGCTTTTTCACTCAGTTGAGGGCTACATAAGCAATAAACATAATCTTATGGGAGACATGGTTCAGCGAGCTGCGATTGAAAATATCGGACATTTCCTTGAAAGAGCAGTAAAGGATGGCAATGACCTTGAAGCGAGAGAGCATGTTGCATATGCTAACACAATGTCAGGCTATTCAATGGTTGTAACATCATGTATATCAGAACATTCTATGGAGCATGCAATGAGTGCATATCACCCTGAGCTTCCTCATGGAGCAGGACTTATCATGCTGTCTAAGGAGTACTTCACATTCTGGATTAATAAGCATGTATGTGATGAACGCTTCATTGATATGGCACATTTTCTTGGAATGAAAGATGCGTCTAAACCGGAAGATTTCATCACAGCGCTTCTTGAATTACAGAAGGCATGTGGAGTTGATGACCTTAAGATGTCTGATTACGGAATAAAGAAAGAAGAGGCAATGACACTTGCGAAGAACGCAAGGGCTACAATGATGAGATTATTCGTAAGAGACCCACAGGAAACTACTGATGAAGAGATTGCGGGTATATATGAGAGAGCATATAAGTAATATTGATATTTATTAATTAGCAGGCACAACATTCTGAAAATATAGATTGTTGTGCCTGTTTTTGAAAGTGGAACATTTCTAATTGTAAAATAATTATATCTTGACATACATTATAGCATGTGATATTAATATATTATAAGAAATATTTTTTATCTAAGTCAATGGCAATGACTTTTATAGTCAGCCAGTTGCTTATCAAAGCTGGATATTCATAGATTTACATATATCTATGAAAGTTCATTTATGAACAGTCATTCAGCGAAAACCCAATAGCACATAATTGAATAATGCAGGCTTGTTTTAGATATCTGTAAATGCTAATATACTTATATAGATAAAGACAATATTAGTATATGTGCGTGGATATCAGCCGGCGAAAGAGGTGAGGAGGATATCTATGGCAGAGAAGAAAGACAATGTAACATCATGTTGAAGTGCTTAATATAAGCTCACCCGAATATGAAAGAAATTTTTATATGGTAAGTGATAATACTACATATATGTCTCCAGTTGTGAATATGTTCAGGGAATATGTAATTAATAAAACGGGAAAAGGAGTCAGGTACTGATATGTACCATGGCTCCTTTTATCAGATGCTGCATATTATTTTTTGATAGTATAAACTTTGTAGTCTCCAACTGAATAACTATAATTGTATATATCTAGTGTATCAGGTTTACTATCAGATGTTGAAATAATAGCACTATCAGTATTTTCAATATATCCTGTATCAAAATATTTAGATGATGTTCCCCAATCCTTAAATTCTCCATATCTGTTACCATATACAATATTAACAGAATCGGAAAAGAGTCTGAGAACTCTTGCATCAATTTCAGATTTATTAGTTGTATCGATAAAATAAACTACAGATACATCATGCTGTATAAGAGACTGAGATAATTTCTTTAAATCATCATTGCCATAATCAATTTTATTATAATCATTATAAGACAGTACAGATACTAACAGGATGAACACAGCGCATATTAATGTAAGTATATTGGCAGCATGGGCTTTGATTTTTGATGATAGTGCGTCTGCTCCATAACAGAACAAAAATATACCGGAAACAAAAGGAATAAGAAAATATCTGTATTCATACGTTCCTGAGCCATACGTTGTATAAGTGAGTATAAGAATAATAAAGTTAACGATTATAACCATAAAGAAATACAGAAAATCATTGTTGTTAATATTTTTCTTTAACTTTTTAATACCGGCGCCAACAAAGATAATGTATATTATGGCAAGGCACAGATGAAGAAGAATAAATATTCCATCATAACTAAGGACTGTTGTATCTTCATAAGCAACAGCGCCAAATAATTCAAAGAATCCCATTATAAACCTGAAAAAGTTATCGAAAAAGTTGCTGCTTGTACACAGAATCATTTCAGATGTAAATGTATTAGGATAATAATACTTCACAGATAACATTCCAGCCATACACATAATACATGCAAGAATAGAAGGAATGAAGGATATAAACATCTGTTTTACATTATTTTTATTATAGAATTTCTCTGTGCATATATTAATTAATTGTGCAGCCAGTACAGGTATGAATCCACACATCATAAGATACAGATTGCAGGAGAAGCCTGTAAAGAATGACAACCACAGCAGAATGATAACTAAAATGCAATGCCCGGGACGGAATTTATTCTTTTGTATTCTTATTATTATAGATATTAATATGACAGGAAGCAAAGCTTTCATCATATAATAGGATGAGTTCACAAACATCATAGGGAAATATCCAAGCATGGCGGTAGAAAAAGGTGTAAGTACGAATATACATGAACAAAGAGAAGTTGTACGTTTAATATTAAGCAGATCAGCAGTGCTGATAATTATATATAAGAAAAATAATGTTCCAATGCAGTTGGCTATACCATATGCCATGAATATATTATGGGTTAAGCCATATAACAAAGCAGCAAGTGGCAGCAAAGAATCAAGACCAAGTGTAGACTGATATATCCAGTCAGAAATAAAAAGTGTCTTTTGTCTGTGGATTTCCATAGCCTGTGCCATTGCAGCAGAAGAATCAAAGTCTGCTACAGCAGCCAGCTTTGTAAGATTGAATATAATAAGAAGAATCAGTTGGGCGAGTAAAATTACAGAAAGCTCAAGCTCTGTTTTAGATATTTTTTGTTTAAGTTTAAACATATTGATCCCCATTTCTTGTAATTAATAAAAAGCAATAGTGATAAGTATATAATGAATCAATAATTAGTTCAATATACATGTTGCTGCATAGCCGTAATACGGGGGTAAAAGGGGTTAATATAATTAATGAATAACCAGTTATATCTTAATTAAATGACAAATTTGTAGAAAATTTAACATAGATATTTGAGACTTTTTTGACAAATTTTTAGCAGATTATAAAATAAAAATAAATTCTTCGCAAATTCAATATGCAAATTGACAAAAAATGAACACTGGTCAGAAATATATTTGTAAAAAATATACTATTATGCAAGCATGAAATAGTGTCAAACCTAGATAGAATCTAGGCTTGACATTATTTTTTTTGTGGAATAAAATCCGTGAACAGAAAAGAAAAAGCCGCAAAACAAGGAGGTGATAAGATGGATGCTTTGGTAGAAGGGCTTATGGAAGAACTTAATTGCGAGACAGTGTTCACTATACCTTTGTTTGGTGGAATTCCAGTATATGAGTCCGTTGTGGTTACATGGATTATCATGGCTGTAGTATTTTTGTTGTGTATTCTGTTAAGCCGAAATCTGAGTGTGGAAAATCCCAGCCGCAGACAGGTCGTTGTCGAAACTGCAATAAAGGGCCTTAATGATTTCTTTACTGAGACAGTAGGAGAAAAAGGAAAGGCATACATTCCATATTTGTCAGCTATAGCTATTTATATAGGAATCGCCAATCTGATAGGACTGCTTGGTTTCAAGCCGCCAACTAAGGATATGAATGTCACAGCAACACTGGCAATAATGAGTATTGTACTTATTGAAGTTGCAGGAATCAGAGCCAGAGGAACTAAAGGCTGGCTTAAGAGTTTTGCAGAGCCAATGCCAATAATACTTCCTATTAATATATTGGAGGTATTTATCAAGCCCTTATCACTTTGCATGCGATTATTCGGTAATGTTTTAGGTTCATTTGTAATCATGGAATTATTAAAGATGGTAGTTCCAGCAGTTTTACCGGCAGTATTCAGTTGTTACTTCGATATATTCGATGGACTGATACAGGCGTATGTTTTCGTATTCTTAACGGGTCTTTTTATAAAAGAGGCTACAGAGTAAGAGTATAAGTAACAAGAATAAATGTTTTAAAAAGGAGATTATTATTATGTCAACAATTTTAGTAGCAATCGGAGCAGGTATAGCAGTATTAACAGGTATCGGTGCTGGTCTTGGTATCGGTAAGGCAACAAGCAGTGCAGTAGACGCTATTGCAAGACAGCCAGAGGCAGAGAGCAAGATTAGTAAATCACTTCTTTTAGGTTGTGCCCTTGCAGAGGCAACAGCTATTTATGGTTTCGTTATCGCCCTTCTTATAATCCTTTTCTTAGGCTAATAACATTTGTGGGAGAGATAACTAAGACAAGATAGAAAGGAAGGCGAAGCTAGTGTTAAGTATAGATCCATGGAATATATTATGGACAGTAGTCAATCTGCTCGTCTTATATCTGGTGTTTAAGAAGTTCCTGTTCAAACCTGTCATGAAAGTAATCAATGCAAGAGAAGATATGATCAAGCAGCAGTTTGATGACGCTAAGAAGAGTCAGGAAGAAGCAGATGCACTCAAGGCTTCATATGATGAAAAGCTTGAAAGTGTTAAGACAGAAGCTGATGAGATTATTGTGAAGGCAAGAAACAGAGCACAGGCAGAACATGAAGCAGCAATGGAAAAGACCAGAAAAGAAACAGAAGTAATGCTTGAAAAGGCAAAGGCTGATATAGCTACAGAGAAAGAGAAAGCAACAGAAGCCGCACAGGCTGATATTGCAAGACTTGCTCTCATAGCTGCAAGAAAAATCGTAAAGACAGGTGATGCTCATGACGCAGGCAGCGGTAAATAATGCAATAGTTTTACACCGGTTGTCTGTGAGCAGAGAGGATGTCAGAAAGGCTGATGCTTTATACAGCAAGGCTTCAGAGCTTCAGAAAATCCTCACTAATCCTGAAGTACCTCTTGCAAAGAAATATGACATCATTGATAAAGTATTTGCACTTGATGATACCAAAGAACTCATGAAGAATTTTATTAAAGAGATGTGTAAGCTTGGTAATTGTAATGAGATGAGAGATATATTTGATTCATATTACAGAATTGATGATGAAGTAAACCACATTTTGAAAGCAGAGCTTATAAGTGCAGACAGCAGTGATGAAGAAGAAAATGTAAAGCAGGCACAGGATTTCTTAAAGAGCAGATATCCGGATTATACAATTGAACTGACAAAGACAGTAGATGCGGACCTCTTAGGCGGATATGTTATAAGAGCGCATCACAAGGAATACGACAGAAGTTTTGAAGGTCGTTTTCGTCAGCTTGAAAGAAAATTAACTGGGAGGTGACCCCTGTGGGCGCAATTAGTGCAACAGATATTATCTCCATTATCCAGAGTGAGATTGAGAACTTCAATTGGGACGAAGCAAGCCGTGAGACAGGCAATGTAATATGGGTTGGTGACGGAATTGCTACTGTATACGGAATTGACCATGCAATGTATGGAGAAATCGTAGTATTTGATAATGGAGTAAAAGGAATGGTTCAGGACATCCGTGAGAACGAGATAGGTGTTATCTTGTTTGGCAGGGATACAGGAATCAAAGAAGGAACTAAGGTTGTAAGAACCAAGAAAAAAGCCGGAATTCCAGTAGGCAGCGCATTTGTAGGAAGAGTAATCAATGCACTGGGAGAGCCTATTGATGGAAAAGGCGATATCAAAGAAGAAGACTACAGACCAATCGAGGAAGATGCTCCAGGTATCGTAGATCGTAAGTCTGTAAGCACACCAATGGAAACAGGAATACTTTCAATTGATTCAATGTTCCCAATTGGTAGAGGACAGAGAGAGCTTATCATTGGCGATCGTCAGACTGGTAAGACATCAATTGCCACAGATACAATTATTAACCAGAAGGGTAAAGGTGTTATCTGTGTGTATGTTGCAATCGGTCAGAAGGCATCTACAGTTGCCAAGGTAGTATCAACACTTACTAAGCATGGTGCAATGGATTATTCAATTGTTGTATCTTCAACAGCAAGCGATCCTGCATCACTTCAGTATATAGCTCCATATGCAGGAACTGCGATGGCAGAACATTTCATGCATCAGGGCAAAGACGTTCTTATAGTATATGATGATTTGAGCAAGCATGCAGTGGCATACAGAGCACTTTCACTTCTGCTTGAGAGATCACCTGGACGAGAGGCTTATCCTGGAGATGTATTCTATCTTCATTCAAGACTTCTTGAAAGATCAAGTCGTTTAAGTGATGCATTAGGCGGAGGCTCAATAACAGCACTTCCTATAATAGAGACACAGGCTGGTGATGTATCAGCATACATTCCAACAAATGTTATTTCTATTACAGATGGTCAGATATTCCTTGAGACTAACCTGTTTAATTCAGGTATGAGACCAGCCGTTAATGTAGGTCTTTCAGTTTCACGAGTTGGTGGAGCTGCCCAGACTAAGGCAATGAAGAAGGCATCAGGAAGCATAAGAATTGATCTTGCACAGTACAGAGAGATGGAAGTATTTACACAGTTTGCATCAGATCTTGATGATGCAACCAAGGCACAGTTACAGCACGGAAAAGCCCTTATGGAGCTTTTGAAGCAGCCACTCTGCCATCCACTTTCAATGCATGAGCAGGTTATGACACTTATTATGGCTAATAATGGTGTATTTGATGAGATACCTACTAAGGAAGTTAAGAAACACCAGACAGAATTACTTGAATTCTTAGATCTTAAGCATCCGGAATTAGGAAAGCAGATAGAAGAAAAGAAAGAGATTAATGATGAGCTGGTAAAGAATATTCTGGAAGCAGTTAAAGAATTTGCATAATGTAAGTGTCACAAGAAAGGTAAGCGTATAGATATGGCAAACACAAAGGAAATTCAGGATCGAATAAAAAGTATCAATGATACATTAAAGATTACTAATGCCATGTATATGATTTCTTCTTCCAAGCTTAAGAAGTCTAAGAAAATGCTTTCAGACACGGAACCATACTTTTATACTTTGCAGTCAGAAATGAGCCGAATCTTAAGACATATACCAGATATAAGCAGTATATATTTTAAGACAAATGAGGATAAAGACGCTGCGGATAAAAAGGTAGGCTACATAGTTATTACTGCTGATAAAGGACTTGCAGGTTCATATAACCATAATGTCTTAAAGATAGCGCAGGAGCAGCTAGAAAAGAATCCTAATCATTCATTATTCGTATTAGGAGAACTTGGACGACATTATTTTGAACAGCGTGGTATAGAGATTGAGAAACAGTTCCACTATACAGTTCAGAATCCAACTCTTAACAGAGCAAGAAATATTTCAGAGGAAATAATTGAACTGTACAGACAGGGAGAGCTTGATGAAGTATATATTATATATACAAGAATGATTAATGTCATTCAGGAGGAAACACAGATAGAGCAGCTTCTTCCACTTAAGAAAGCTGATTTCAATATCCAGTTACCAGTTGATTTCAAAAGAGAGGAACTTGCATTAAAACCTTCACCAGAAGTAGTCATGGACAGAATTGTCCCGGATTATATAGTTGGTTTCGTATACGGAGCTTTAGTAGAGTCATTCTCCTGCGAACAGAATGCCCGTATGATGGCAATGGAGGCTGCATCAAAGAGTGCAAAGGATATGCTGCACGATCTTGATATACAGTATAACAGAGCCAGACAGGCAGCAATCACACAGGAGATAACTGAGGTTATCGCTGGTGCGAAGTCGCAGAAGAAGAAACGTAAGAAGTAATGCGACGGATAGGAGATAATATGAGTAATAAAGGAAAGATTATACAGGTAATGGGACCTGTTGTCGATGTAAAGTTTGATGATGAGAACCTTCCGGCAATCAGGGACGCGCTTGAAGTTAATAAAGGTGATAAAAAATGTGTGATGGAAGTTGCACAGCATATCGGTAACGATACAGTCCGCTGTATCATGCTTGCTTCCAGTGAAGGTCTTTGCAGAGACATGGAAGTAACAGCTACAGGCAGCGGAATTAAGACTCCTGTTGGAGAGAAAACTCTTGGCCGTCTCTTTAATGTATTAGGAGAGGCTATTGATGGTGGAGAACAGCCAGATACAGAGGAAAAGTGGGAAATCCACAGAGAACCTCCAACATTTGAAGAACAGAATCCTGCAGAAGAGATTCTTGAGACAGGTATCAAAGTAATTGACCTTTTAGCACCTTATGCGAAGGGTGGTAAGATTGGTCTGTTCGGTGGTGCCGGAGTTGGTAAGACAGTTCTTATTCAGGAACTTATCAGTAATATAGCAACAGAGCATGGTGGATATTCAATATTCACAGGTGTAGGAGAAAGATCAAGAGAAGGTAATGACCTCTGGACAGAAATGAAAGAGTCGGGAGTTCTTGAAAAAACTGCCTTAGTGTTTGGTCAGATGAACGAACCACCTGGAGCACGTATGCGTGTTGCTGAGACAGGACTTACAATGGCTGAATATTTCCGTGATGAGAAGCATCAGAATGTGCTTTTATTCATTGATAATATATTCCGTTTCACACAGGCTGGTTCAGAGGTTTCAGCACTTCTTGGACGTATGCCTTCAGCCGTAGGTTATCAGCCAACACTTGCAACTGAAATGGGTGAATTACAGGAGCGAATAGCTTCTACAAAGAATGGTTCTGTAACATCAGTACAGGCAGTATATGTACCTGCCGATGACCTTACTGACCCTGCACCTGCAACAACATTTGCACATCTTGATGCAACAACAGTTCTTTCAAGAAAGATAGTTGAACAGGGTATCTACCCAGCTGTAGATCCGCTTGATTCGACATCAAGAATTCTTGAGCCGGACATTGTAGGTGAAGAGCATTACGAGGTAGCTAGAAAGGTTCAGGAAATCCTTCAGAAATATAAGGAGTTACAGGATATCATTGCTATTCTTGGTATGGAAGAGCTTGCAGATGAAGATAAGGTTACAGTATTCAGAGCAAGAAAGATTCAGAAATTCTTATCACAGCCATTCCATGTTGCTGAGAACTTCACAGGTATTCCTGGTGTATATGTTCCATTAAAGGAGACTATAAGAGGTTTCAAGGCAATTATTGATGGTGAGATGGATGAATATCCTGAGAACGCATTTTTCAATGTAGGAACTATAGATGATGTTATTAAAAAGGCTGAGAAGATGAAGTAACATCCTGCCAGAAAGGAAAAACTAATGGCTACAAGTTCATTTTATTTAAAAGTAATATCAGCTAACCGGGTGTTTTTCGCTGGCAAATGCCGTTCTCTTATTGTACCGGAATTCGATGGACAGAAGGAAATCCTTGCCCATCATGAGGACATGGTTATTGCAATTGATGAAGGTCAGATGAAATTTCAGCCAGAGGGCAGTGATGAATGGGTTCACGCCGTTGTTGGAATGGGTTTTGTTGAAATCGTCAACAATCGTGTAACTCTTCTTGTTGAGACAGCAGAAAAGCCTGAAGAAATTGATATAAGAAGAGCTGAAGAAGCAAAGCAGAGGGCTGAAGAGAGGCTTCGTCAGAAGCAGAGTATCCATGAGTATTATCACTCAAGAGCAGCACTTGCAAGAGCTATGGCAAGACTTAAGGCAACATCTGGAAAGTAATAAATATTAAGACTCCCAGGAGTGGGAGGCAGGTGGTCTGACTCACTATTCCGGGAGTCTTTTAGTTTAAAGAAAAGTATTGACGGGAAAGTTATACTTGAAATTATTATACTTTGGAGTATAATGATTTCAAGTATAACTTTTTTGCGTTTTGAGACAATGTATTGTGAGGAGATGGGATTATGGCTGAATTTATAGACAGACAGGAAGAGATGCGGACATTAAATCGTGAATATGAGCGTGATGGAAGTTCATTTGTTGTTGTGTATGGAAGGAGAAGAGTAGGAAAAACAACATTAATTTCCCAGTTTATTCACGATAAAAATGCTTTATTTTTTATTGCGACAGAAGAATCAGAAGCACAGAACAGAAGAATGTTTAAGGAAAAAGCAGCAGAATTCCTGAATAATGAGCTGTTAAAAAATGCAGAAATCAATAACTGGGATGATATATTCAGAATTCTTGTGAACAATACATTTGAATCAAAGCTGGTAATTGTAATTGATGAATTTCAGTACATTGGAAAGGCTAATCCAGCGTTTCCGTCTATATTCCAGAGAATATGGGAGGAGATTCTTAAAAGTGCAAATGTCTGTGTTATCATATGCGGTTCATTAATTTCTATGATGGAGTCACAGGTGCTTGCATATGGCAGTCCTTTGTATGGACGAAGAACAGCACAGATAAAGTTAAAGCAGATTCCATTTATGTATTATAAAGATTTCTTTAATAAGATGTCAGAGAATGAACTGATTAAACGATATGCTGTTACTGGCGGAGTGCCAAAGTATATGGAATCGTTTACTGATGACTCTGATATATATGAGGCTATTGAACAGAATATTGTCGCGGCATCAAGTTATCTGTATGATGAACCTAATTTCCTTTTAAGGCAGGAAGTTTCAGAGATTGGAAGTTATTTTTCAATTATAAGGGCTATTGCGGCAGGCAATTCAAAGCTGTCCGAGATAGCAGGATTACTGGAGATAAAAGCGACAAGTCTTACGAAATATCTTGGTACACTGATTGATTTGGATATTCTTGAAAGAGAAGTTCCAGTTACTGAGGATAATCCGGAAAAGAGCAAGAAAGGATTATATAAAATAAAGGATAATTACATCAGATTTTGGTTTGCATTTATATATCCTAATATTAGTTTTATAGAATCAGGGAATTCAGAAATAGTAATGGACAGGATAAGGAATAACTTTATAGATAACCAGGTCACTTATGTGTATGAAGATGTGTGCCGGGAAAAAATGTGGCAGCTTAACAAAAACAAAACATGGCCTTTTTATTTTTCTAAGATTGGAAGATACTGGGATGCACATACTGAGATTGATATATGTGCGCTTGATCCTGATGGCAGGAATATTATAGTTGGAGAGTGCAAATACTGGAAAGATAAAGTTGGTGTAAATGTATTAGAAAATCTTGAAAAGAAAGTAAGTAATATCACATGGAACAGGGATAATCGTAAAGTGTGGTATGTGCTGTGTAGTGCTAATGGATATACAGATGAGCTTAAAAAATATGCTTCAGAGCGAAATGATATTGTTCTGATGTGATAACATGCTTATTTCTAAAAATCGTCGTCATCATCGTCTGACCAATTGGAAGTAAAGTTTATTTCGCCAGTATCCATATTTATAGACATATTATTTCCTATGCGCATATAAAAATTTCCGTCTGAGTCTAAGCCAGTATTATTGGAAATCGGATAGATATAGTCACTATCATCATAATTGAAAATAGAATTACTCATGTGTCATATTGTCCTTTCTTTTTTGCTCATATTGCCTTGAAAAAGAGTCATATATATTATTTAATTCTGTGATTAAAAATTGTACTTCAGTATCAGATGAATTGACATCTACGTTTATAACATTTGCAATAAGCCGGTTGTCATCTAGAGCGTTATTTTTAAATGTAAAGGCATATAATAAGAGATAAATCCACTTTCATGTGAAAAACAAAAAGCCGCCCAGACAGGAGAAAATGATCTGACCCCAAAAAGTTAGACAAATTTGAGAGCTAAGCTACAAAGGATTGA
>CAMDYG010000049.1 GCA_945910225.1 uncultured Eubacterium sp.
ATGTTGGCGTATTATCAAGGAAGCTTGAAAGTGCACCTGTTACCCAGAACATCTGTGATGGATGAGTAAGTCCGAGCTCTGCACCTGCGCTCTTTAAAATCATAAGAGCTGGCTGCATAGTAATAAATATACCTATGAACAGTACAGCGACTTCCTGAATTGCTCCCCATGTGAAATGGTTCTTCTTTCTTATCTCTGCATTAGTTGTCTTGAATGATAAAAATGCTGCTAAAAGAATCATAACCACTTCAATAAGTGATGTAATTGCGAGCTTAACCTCACCAAATATAGGAATAGAGATTACCTCCCCAGTAGCATTCTGGAAAAGTGGTACATCTGGAAGCACACCGCTTAATATAACTGCTGCAACAATAATTACAATAAATATAATGTTATGTAATCCCTCAAATCTTATAAGCGGCTCATCTTCTTTTATCTCTGGCATGTAACCTGCTGCAATGTCTTTCCTGTATGCTCTCTTATCAAGGAAATAAAGCACGGTAAGAAGAATAACCATATTAAGGAGCAGTATTGGGAAAAATCTTATACTCCAGAAGAAAGGTACTCCTCTTGAAAATCCCATAAGAAGTGGTGGATCACCTATAGGTGTAAGACTTCCTCCCATATTAGATATAAGGAATATGAAGAACACCATAATGTGAGCCTTATTTCTTCTCCACGAATTCATCTTAATAACAGGTCTTACAAGAAGCATAGAAGCACCTGTTGTTCCAATCCAGCTTGAAAGCAGTGTTCCTATTCCAAGAAGAATAACATTTACTCTTGGAGAACCAACCAGACTTCCCTCAACTGTTATATTACCTGCTACGCAGAACAGACCGAAAAGTAATACAATGAATGTCAGATAATCATTTACAAGACATTCAAGTACTGTCTCTGCCGCTGTTCCTGCTCCATATTTTACTGCAAATGGTATTATGAAAAGCAATGACCAGAATATTACTGCAAAAGGTCTGTACTTCTCCCACCATTCTCCTTTCACAAGTGGAATTATGGCTATACACAGCAGTAAACATGCGAATGGTATACAAAGCCATAAAGGCACATTTGTCGTATCGGCTGCAAGTGCAACCATCAGACTAATAATACTACTCATATCTTAGGCCTCCGTAAAAAAACCTGTTCCATATATAAGGAACAGGTTGATTAAATATTTAATTATCTCTGCACATCAAATGACGAATTCTTCATAAGTCTCTTAATGTGGTCAACACATGTGATATTAGTATCACCTCTGATAGCATGCTTCATTACTGAAGAAGCAACAGCGAAATTAACTGTATCTTCAGGAGTCATATTGTCCATAAGGGCATAGATAAGTCCTGATGAAAATGCATCGCCGCCACCAACCCGGTCTACTATCTCAAAATTAATTGTCTTACTCTCATAAGTCTCTCCATTAGTATAATAGAAAGCTTTCAAAGAGTTGTTACTTCCTGAGTGTACATATCTTACTGTTCTTGCAATAGCCTTCATATGATACTGCTCGTCTATTGCCTTAAATACTCTGTCCATATCTTTAAATGATGGATCCATTGTAAGACCATCCTTAACATCTGTTCCATCTTCTCTGTATACATGGATAGGTTCAATTCCTATAAGCACATCAACATAAGGAAGATACTTACTAAGAACATCTCTTGCAGTCTCAAATGACCAGAGAGTACTTCTCCAGTTAGGATCAAAGCTTACTGTAAGTCCCATCTTCTTGGCTGCCTTAACTGCCATATCCATCATCTTACGGCAGTTATAAGAAAGTGCAGGTGTGATACCACTTATATGAAGCCAGTCATAATCCTTAAGGATCTCCTCAAAATCAACATCCTTATAATCGTATTCTGCAAATGCAGAATCAGCTCTATCATATATTACCTGTGAAGGTCTGACAGAAACACCTTCTTCCAGATAATAAAGTCCCATTCTTCCGTCTGATCTTATAATATGCTTAGTATGCACATCATTAGACTTAAGATAATTAATAGTTGACTTTCCAAGGTCTGAGTTAGGTAATACTGTAAAAAATGTTGAATCAACACCAAGGTTGGCAAGGGAAACCGCTACATTTGCCTCTGCTCCACCATAATTAACTCTGAAATCATGTGTAGTTACAAGCTTTTCATAGTTAGGTGGTGATAATCTTAACATTAATTCACCGATTGCTATAAATTTCATGTCTTCCTCCAACGTCATAATAGATTAAAGGGTACTATTTACCCAGTTTTGCATATTCCTATCACATATTACACCACATTTATACAAATTGCAAACTTGCATATTACTTTTTAATAAGATATAATTATTCTATTAATAAGTAAGGTTAAGGTACGTGTTTATGGATATATTTGAGTCTCTGAATTCTGTGCTTGTAGACTTATTCAATGATATCTTGAACATTGAAGAAAGAGCTCTTATCACAGAAGAATTTAAGGATATTTCTGTTACAGATATGCATATTATTGAGGCTGTCGGAATCGAAGAACCTCGTACTATGTCAACTATTTCCAAGTCACTTGGTGTAACAATGGGAACTCTGACAGTAGGTATCAACGGACTTGTAAAGAAAGGCTATGTAATAAGAAAGCGCGGTGAGAAAGACCGCCGTATAGTCTATGCTTCTCTTACAGACAAAGGAATTGCCGCATACAGACATCATGAGAATTTCCACAAGGACATGATTGAACATATCACGAAAGATTTAACTAAAGAAGAAGCCGAAGTTCTCACGAAAACATTTATACGACTGGAAGATTTTTTCCACCAGATACCATAACATTACATCATGAGCCAATAATCTTGAGGGAGGATATTCTATGACAGATAATAAGAATCTGCTTAATTTTGACGATTTAGCTGATGTATTTGCACAGCTTAACGATATTGAAGATGCGCCAGAAGAACTTACAGAGGAAGAGAAAGCTTCACAGCGCAGATATGAAGAAATAATCAAGAAACATAAGAATAATAATTAACCAGATGAAATCGAAACAGCCACCCTTGGGTTTCCCCACGGGTGGCTGTTCCATCTTTATATGAAAGTGTTTGAAAGAAAAAAGCTTATTTAACAGTTATTCCTGCTGTCTTATAAACAAATGTTACGCTGCCTTCCTTGTCATCTGATCTTCCAAGGAATGAATTGTATTCCTGTCCTGCTTTAACCACTGCCTTTATTGTATCAACAGCTGTCTGAGCATCTGAGTCTACAAGCTTCGTGATAGGCTCAATTGCCTCGCTGTTAAACTGTGCCATACCATCCTTTAATGTTATAGCTCCATCATTAAGCTGTGTTACACCCTCAGCAAGAGTTCCTGAGCTATCCTTTAATGTAGCTGTTCCGGCTGCAAGCTGTGATGCACCATTCTTTAATGTGTTATTGTTATTAACAAGTGTTGAAGAGCCTTCTGCAAGCTTATTAGCACCGCTCTTTAACTGTGCAATCCCTGAACAAAGTGAAGGAACTGCTGCATTAACACTGCTAAGTCCACCTGCTAATGTCTCCATACCATCAAAGTATCCCTGACTATTAAGTGTCTGATACGAACCTGCCATAGCAAAATATGCTGTACTTGCCTGATTAAGGCCGGCAATTACTGTTGTGACACTCTTTGTATATTGTGGTTGAGCTGCTGCTGGCAAAGAAGCATAAGTAGTTAACAATTTTGTAGTCATAATAAGAGTCTCATCTGCTCCCTGTGCCACTGCCTTATTAGCATCATCATCTGCAAGTGACATATCAGCAACTGTGGAATCAAGTGCCTTTTTAGCATCCCCGGAAAGTCCTGTAAGTAATGATGGATTAACAGCATTCAGAATATACAAACCACCATCATAAGCATCTTTATATTTATCTGAATACGTTTTCATATTAGTTGTAAGAGTACCCTTTAACTGCTGAGTTCCTGCATTTAACTTAGCTGCTCCTGAAGCTAACAGATTAACATTTCCCTCAAGATCTTTATCAGTAATTGTTGCGTATAATGTATCTAATCCTTCAGAAAGCTGTCCAGCGCCATCATTAACTGTGCTTACTCCATCTGTATACGCATAAATTCCTTCTTTAAGGCTTCCTGCTCCATCATTTAACTGATTCACTCCATCAGTAAGTGCCGGAACTGCATCATTTAACTGCTGTGTGCCTTCCTGTAAAGTAACTGTTCCATCTGCAAGCTGTGTTGCTGCATCATTCAAAGATGAAACTGTCTTCTTAAGGTCATCTAATGTAATATCATCTACATCCATATCAGAAAGGAAATTAGATGTTGCAACTGACATTGTCATATCAAGTGAGAAATCTGTCACATCTGCTGTAAGTTCAAAATACTCTGGAATATCCAGATCAAGAGATTCATTATTAAACTTAAGATTCATTGTATCCTTAAGTCCTGGCATTGTCATACCAACTGCTACAATATTATCTCCTACCTTAGTAAGCTTTCCGTTAGTAACCTCAACATTAGAGAATACGTCTGTTGGAAGCATCATACCTGTGACCATCGTAAATGGTACGGCAACTGTCTGCTTCTTACCATTAATTGTTACAGTTTTCTTCTGATTATTAGTATAATCAAATCTTATAGTAACTTTTCCACTCTTACCTGCTAAATCTTCAGGTTTAATATCTTTTCCATCAAGTTTGTAAGTTACCTTCATTGTAACAGGTGCATTTTCATTAGACTCTGTCTTATTGAGAGTTTCCTTTCCATTAGCATCAGTTACCTTTTCATTAACAGTAATGTGATTCTTTTTGCCGGATGCATCACTGAATACATATACTGTTTCCTGTCTTGTATTAGTTGCAAGTGTGCTTTTATTTGAAACTGCAAGTTCATTATTAATTGCTGCAGTTATTGTATCCTCAGTGCTTCCTGCTGCCATCTCTGTTACATAAGCTGTATCTGTTCCTGTTGTACCTGTTGTGCCGGCTCCACATCCCACAAGACTTGCCGCAGTAAGAACAACACACATTAAAACTGAACTATATCTGAATAAATTCTTCTTTACCATAATAAATCCTCCTTATTTAATTCTCTTTGTTCTTCTTAGGCTTAAAACCTAAACTTGTATGAATAATCACCTTATCAAGCAATACGAAAAGTGATGGAAGAACAAATATAACAACAAACATACTGATGATTGCGCCTCGTGCCATAAGTGTACAAAGTGAAGCAATCATATCAACACTGGCTATCATACCTACACCAAATGTTGCTGCGAAGAAACCAAGCGCGCTGACAATAATAGATGGAATAGATGTTCCAAGGGCTATTGATATAGCCTCTTTCTTAGAGTTACCAGTGGCTCTTTCTCTCTTATATCTTGTAGTCATAAGAATCGCATAATCGACTGTCGCGCCAAGCTGAATAGTTCCGATTACTACCGAAGATATAAATGGTATCGTTGTTCCTGTGTAATATGGAATACCCATATTAACAAATATAGCAAATTCAATAGCAGCAACCAGAATAACCGGGAGTGATATTGACTTTAATACAAAGAAAATAATAAAGAATATCGCAACAATTGAAACTGCACTAACTGTCTTGAAATCCTTATCAGTAATAGTGATAAGATCTTTAGTACAAGGAGCTTCTCCAATTACCATAGATTTGGCGTCATACTTCTTAGCAATTGCATCCACCTTATTAATCTGGTCATTGATTTCATCTGAAGCAATTGTGTAATTAGTTGATACCATCATGATCTGGTATTCATCACCCTTAAGTTCTGAAACAAGCGAATCAGGAAGCATTTCCGTAGGAATTTCTCCTCCAAGTGCTGAATCAATACTTAATGCAAATGAGATTCCATCCAGATCATTTACCTCATTCATCATTGCATTAGAATCCTCTGCTGAGAGGCTGCTGTCTGCAAGAATCATGTATATAGAATTAGTTCCGTCAAAGTTGTCAGCAAGCATCTTGTTAGCCTGCGAACAGTTAAGGTCATCTGGAAGTGTATTAGACAAATCATAGTAAACCTTAGTATTGTTATATCCGTAGATTGCCGGACCAAGAAGTAATACGAATATTATAAGGAATATCCATGAATGATTAACAATCCATCTTGCCGGCTTATCAAAATTCGGCATAACCTCTCTATGCATTGTCTTCTCAAGAGCCCTGTCAAATGTAAGGATAAGGGAAGGAAGTATTGTAACACAACCAATAACACCTAATACAACGCCCTTTGCCATAACCACACCAAGGTCAAGACCAAGTGTGAAGCTCATGAAGCAGAGAGCTATGAATCCAGCAACAGTTGTTATAGAGGAACCAATAACTGATGTAAGTGTATTCCCGATTGCAACCGCCATAGCCTCATGATGATCATCCGGAGTCTCTTCCTTAGCTTCCTTGTAGCTGTGCCATAAGAATATTGAATAATCCAGAGTAACACCAAGCTGAAGAACCGCTGCCAGTGCTTTCGTTATGTATGAAACTTCACCCAGAAAATAGTTAGAACCAAGGTTGTATATAATTGCCATACCAATACTTATCATAAAAAATACTGGTACCAGGAATGAATCCATGAATATAGCAAGTACGATACATACAAGAACAACTGCAATAAGTACATATAGAGATGTCTCTTTTTCTGCCATTGTCTTAGTATCAGTAACTACCGCAGACATGCCGGCAATATAACACTGATTATCTGTTACATCTCTTACTTCCTGAATAGCTTTCATTGTGTCGTCACTTGATGTTGTATCATCAAAAAATATTGCAAACAACGTAGCTCCTGAATCCTCATTTTCAAAATATGAGCGGAACTTATCAGGAAGGATTTCTGAAGGAACATCATCTCCCACAACTCCACTGTATGAGATAACTGACGCAACATGGTCAACACCCTCAACCTTCTTAACCAACTTAGAAACATTTGACTTATTCATTCCGTCAACGACAACCATTGCATAAGCGCCTTTTCCGAAATCATCAAGCAAAATGTCCTGTCCCTGCATAGTGTCGATGTCACTTGGCAGATAATACAGGATATCGTAATTAACCCTTGTATTAAAATAACCAAGAACTGATGGAATCAACAGCAGGAAGCTAAGAACCAGAATAGGAATTCTTAACTTAACAACAACTTTTCCAAACTTTTTCATATAAATAACCACGCCTTTCTGTAAAATGCGAATGCTAACAACTCTCTGTCATATATGTATTCATGTCTTTAACAAATATGACCAAGAGTCATTTTTAATTTCAGTTGACATTATAGCACCTCAAAATACATAGTCAATAGAAAATTGACCAAAAGTCATTTTTTAATATTTATTTTAGAATTGGATTGGTGTATAATGTATGTACAAATGAGTTGGCATGGTAATCAATTTCAGGCACGCTTGCCCTACTTGTCGCTCACAGCGGACACTAAACTCGTTGCAGTTCCTGCAACTTGTTAAGTGCCGGTGGCTCCAAAGTACCTGAAATTGATTACCATACCAACTCATAATACACACTATAACCAACTATAAATAACACTAATAAAGGTGAGTGATTGATATGGGAAAGCTTGAAGCCAACAAACAACAGAAACTTACTTCTCTGCTGAATACTGCATTTAATCTCTTTACTACCCAGGGGGTTGCAAAGACTTCTATTGCGGAAATTTCTCAGAAAGCCGGTATTGCTAAGGGTACATTTTATCTGTATTTTAAGGACAAGTATGATATAAGAAACCGTCTTATATCACATGAATCAAGTAAACTTTTTAAAACAGCAGTTGCTGAGCTGGATAAATATTCAGAATCGAATGAGAAAGCCATTGGATTTGAAGAAAAAATCATATTTATAATCAATCATATAATAGATGAGCTTAACTCTAACCAAACGCTCCTCACTTTTATATCAAAAAACCTTAGCTGGGGAATCTTCAAGGAAGCTCTCACAACTAAGGTTGCATCTGATGATATTAATTTTAAAGATGTATATTTCGATATGATTAATGATGAAGATATATCTCTTGAAGAGCCTGAAATCATGCTCTTCCTTATTGTCGAGCTTGTAAGTTCTACATGCTACAGTGCAATTCTCTATAAAGAACCTGCTGATATAGATACCATCAAGCCATATCTTTTCAAGACAGTACGTGCAATCATCAAAGAACACACTATCAGGTAACTGCTTACGCTTTCCCTTCAAGCTCCTGATATATATCCCTTTTTGATACGCCTCTGTCCTTTGCTGCTGCTTTCATGGCATCTTTCTTGTCCATCCCCTGTGACATATACATCTGCACATGCTCAGCCACGCTCATGTTTTCCCATTGTTTTCTTGCCTCATTCTTTATCTGTTCCCGGCTCTTTCCTGCAATCACAAGCACATACTCGCCTCTCGGCTCATTATTCTCATAATATTCACATGCAGATTCAAGTGTGAATTCCATCGAATTCTCATATCTCTTGGTAAGTTCCTTACATACAGTAATCTGTCTTTCACCACCAAGTGTATCCTGAAGCTCTTTAAGAGTCTTAATCAGTCTGTGCGGCGCTTCATATATAATCATAGTCCTTGTTTCACTGGCTAATTCTGCAAGAACTTCTTTTCTTTCATTCTTATCTGCTGGCAAAAATGCTTCAAATGCAAATCTTCTTGTTTCGCGGCCTGACATTGTAAGTGCAGTTATACATGCTGCCGGACCAGGTAGTGATGTAACCCTGATACCTGCTGCCCTGCATTGCTTTACAAGTTCCTCACCCGGGTCTGATATTCCCGGAGTTCCTGCATCTGTAATTACGGCCACATCCATTCCACCTAATATTTTATCAACAAGAACCTTTGCCTTATCGTATTTATTAAATTCATGATAACTTGTCATAGGTGTCTTTATTTCAAAATGATTAAGAAGCTTGATACTGTTTCTTGTATCCTCTGCCGCAATCAGGTCTGCCTCTGAAAGTACTCTCAGAACCCTGTAAGTAATATCCTCAAGATTACCAATAGGCGTTGCACACAGATACAACATACCTGGTCCGTCTTTTTTTAATTTAACATTATTCTGGTTATCCATAATATACCTCTGATCTATTCATACATTTTAAGAAGTGCTTCAGTGTAAGTTCCATCCGCGTTGTATACAATAAGCGGTTCTTCAACAATAAGCTGGGAATTGCCTCCCTTAACCGCCTCAATAAGCACCATATTGGCAGCCTTATTCACATAAGGATACACCAGCCTCATTCTTTTCGGCTCAAGATGGTACTTTCTCATTGTGTCAAATATATCAACAAGCCTGTTAGGTCTGTGAACCATATACATTTTCCCTTTTGATTTAAGACAGCGGCTTGCCTCCCTTATAACATCATCAAGACTGCATAAAAGCTCATGCCTTGCAATTGCCTTGGCACTCTCCGGATTGACAATACCATGATTTTCATTCATATATGGAGGATTGCTCGTCACAACATTAAAAGAAGCTTCCCCAAATATGGTGGAAGCTTCCTTAATATCACCCTTAACAACACCGATTCTGTCTTCAAGATGATTAAGCTCCACATTTCTTTTGGCAAGTTCTGCGCTTCCTTCCTGAATCTCAAGCGCACTATATGTGCTTCCCGGATTCTTGGACTGCATAAGCACCGGAATAATACCATTCCCGGTACCCATATCCAGCACCCTGTCCTTCTTCCCTGCCTTAGCATAAGTAGACAGCAGCACTGCGTCCATTCCAAAACAGAAAATATCCGTGTTCTGTATAAGCTTTAGTCCATCTCTCATCAAATCATCAAGTCGTTCATTAATCATCACTAATATGGGCTTTTCCTTCTTTTCTTTCTAATTCCTCAAGTGCCTTAAGTTCCTTATCATCATCGATACGAACCTTATCAAATCTTCTCTTTCTCTTGAAACGAAGCTCCTCAACAGGATATTCCTTAAGCTCCTTCTCGTCATTCTCAAGAGTTACAAGTACCTTAACTCTCTGTCTTAACACATTAACACTTGAAACCTCACCAACCAGTTTCTCTGGGGTAGTAACAGTATCTCCGACATTAGGAAGATGGCTGTTTAACTCTTCATATGTATCCTGCTCATTCTTTAAGCAGCACATAAGTCTTCCACATACTCCTGAAATCTTAGTCGGGTTAAGTGACAGATTCTGCTCCTTAGCCATCTTAATAGATACAGGATTGAATTCTGGTAAAAATGTAGCACAGCATAAAGGTCTTCCACATGAGCCGATACCCCCAAGAACCTTAGTCTCATCTCTTACACCAATCTGTCTTAATTCAATTCTTGTCTTAAATACTGCGGCAAGATCCTTAACAAGCTCTCTGAAATCAATTCTTCCATCAGCTGTAAAGTAGAAAAGCACTTTATTATTGTCAAATGTGTACTCAGCCTTTATAAGCTTCATGTCAAGATTATGCTTTGCAATCTTCTCAAGACATATTTTAAATGCTTCTTTTTCCTTTTCTCTGTTTCTTGCTTCTCTTTCGTCATCCTCAGGTGTCGCAATTCTTATAATTGCCTTTAAAGGCTGCACAACAGCTGTATCTTCAACTTCTCTTTCTCCAAGAACAACCTGTCCATATTCAACACCTCTGGCAGTCTCAACAATAACATGCTGTCCTGTCTCAACCGAATACTTTCCAGGAGCAAAGAAATATATCTTTCCAACCTGTCTGAATCTAACTCCAACAACTTTAGTCATCTATACTCTCCATTCTATGAATTTTCCTTAATAGCCATAATAAGCAGTTCAATAACCAGATCAAAATTAACATTTGCCTGAAGTCTTACTTTAACCCTGTCAATAGATTCAATAATATCCTGTAATCCTTCATATGACATTGTCTGCGCCTGACTCTTTATAAGCGCCATCTGATCATTGAATATAAGCAGATTAGTATCATTAGTACTCTTAAACATAAGTACATCCCTGTACCACATTAACATCAGATCAAGATAATCATCAATAGTAAGCTTATAATTGGCAACTCTCTTGACTGAAGACATAATCTCCGCTGAATCCATATCCTTTGCATTCTTAATAACGTCCATCACATCACGTCTTAACTCAGCAAATTCAGTAGATTCAACCATAGTCATTGCCCTGCCGATTCGTCCTGCTGCAAATCTTGCTGCAAATTTGCACTCATAATCTTCGATATTATCGTAATGGTCTTTAAGATATCTGACAACTACATCATCCTTAAGAGGCTTCAAATCAAGAACAACACATCTTGAAAGAATCGTCTGTAAGAAAACATCCGGATTATTAGCAAGCAGGATAACAATTCCGTAAGCCGGTGGTTCCTCTATTGTCTTAAGCATAGCATTCTGAGCTGCAACAGTAAGCTTATCAGCCTCATCAATGATGTATATTTTGTAAGGACTGCTGTACGGCTTAATCTGCATATCCGATACAAGCTGATCCCTTATATCATCAACACCTATGCTGCCTGGCTTCTCATGCTGTACCCATATGATATCCGGCTGATTCTTACTATCAGCCTGTATACACGAATGGCACACTCCACATGGCTCTGTTCCGCCTGCTTCACACTGCAGTGTCTTGGCAAATGTACTGGCAATAAGCTTCTTTCCTGCACCAAGTCCTCCACTGATTACATAAGCATGAGATACCTTTCCCATAGATATTGCACTCTGCAAATGTTCCTTTATCGTCTCATATCCATATATATCAGAAAAACCACTCATACTTATCCCTCTTTTCTATTGGTTAATACTGTTATTATAGCACATAATACTCCTATGTTGAAACATCTAATAATAAACCTCTTATATCATCTATTGTTCCAACTATAGCAATATGATCTTTCTCATCTTTTACAAGTTCCTTGGCAAGATTATCAAGATTCTCATCTACCATCTTAACAATGCCATATACCCTATGTCTTCCTCTTCTGTCAAGAAAATTTTCTCTTGAAAACTTATGTGAACGATTAACAACCTCATTAAGAAATCCTTTAACAAGTTCACGATATTTCTTCATATCCCTTATATCCATATGTTTTGCAATCTTCTCACCCTGATCAGTGATCTCCTGCATCATGTTCCCCAGCTTTTCCTGAAGATCCTTCTCTTCTATATTACTTATAAGAGTGAATTTGAAACTATCATCTGTCTTTTCTGGTGCCTTAACCTGACTGGTTTGAGAAGTATTAGTAACTTCATTGATTTTGATATCCATGCGCCCTCCTTACCTGCCATCCTGACAAACACAGCATTTAACAGCTTCCCTTACTTCATTAAGACATTCCTCGAAATCTCCATTATTATAAAATCTTTTTTCGATTCCTGCTTTCTTTATATTATCCTCTGAAAAATCCTCACTGTCTGCAAGAAATCTTCTACACATTTCCTCATAATGCGGAGTGTCCTGTTTCTGTTCCCTGTGTATTGCCCTCATGAGCCTCAGTCCGTCCTCCACTTCAATATATATCGGCATAATATGTTCTTTACCATAGAATTCACAGAACTTATCATAGGCCTCCAGAGTACCAATAACTATGTATCTGTTACCACTGCCAATCTGTATCTGTCCGTCATCAGCTGTAAAATACTTCCATACTCCATAAACCGTATTGTATTCCCTTATCTCAACAATACGCCCATCTTTCTGCATAGAATCAGCTATCTGGTCACTTACAAAATGATACTCCACACCATCTGTTTCCCCAACTCTCATTGGTCTTGTTGTATATAATGTAACTGTGCTTAACTTAAGACTCTCATCTTCTACAAGTGCCTTATATATTTTATCTTTTCCTGATGCACTCTTTCCCATAATAAATATTATCTCAGGCATTGTATTCTTCCTTCCTTTAATCCTGGAACCTCTAACCCTGTCCTTATAGCATTCCTGATTGTGTATGCAGCTTTTTGCGTGATTACTTCACCTATATTTATAACTGGCATTCCTGGTGGATATATAAGCACTGTTGATGCGCTTACCCTTCCATATATAGAATCATCACATACATCTATCTCATCACATCCTTGCTCGTTCATAAGTTCCATGGCCTGTGATGGTGTCATTCTCATATCAGGCGCATTATTAATGTATATATTCTTATCAAGTGTAACGACATCATGTGATTCCCATGTTGAATCTATATACTCAAGTGCCTGAAGTAATCTGTCATAATATTCCTGTTTATCAGCAACAGATGTCATACATATTACATACTTAAATGATGCCATCTCCGGCTGTATTCTGAACTCATTCAAAAGTCTGTCATATAATATTTTACCATTATCACATAATAATATAATCTTAGAAATATCATCTGAATCAAGCAGCGATATATTATTAAGTTGTCCAAGCTTTTGTCTTAATAATTTTAATGAACAAATGTATTTTTCAAACAATTCTTTACCATTCTCTTCAATAATTCCTATGCATCTGTCAATACTTGCCATAAGAATATATGATGGACTAGTTGTCTGATATATATTCCAATATCTTTCCACTCTGTCCACATCTACATTTTTCTTAGAAATATGTAGAAGAGCTGTCTGTGTAAGTGCTGGAAGCGTCTTGTGAATACTATTAATAACGAGATCCGCCCCTGCATCAACTGCTGATTCAGGGAATTCACTGTTAAACTTAAAATGCGCTCCATGAGCTTCATCAACTATTAATATTATCCCTTTACTATGGAGATATTCAGCTATATGACGTGTTTCTGAAACAATTCCCTCATAAGTTGGCGATGTTATTATTACCGCCTTTATATCCGTATTTTCGTGAACACATTTCTTTACATCTTCATATGTTATTCCCTTGTATATTCCAGTTTTGTGATCTATGTCAGGTATTATATATACTGGTTCAAGTTCAGCGAGCAAAAGTGCATTATATACAGAAACATGGCAATTTCTTGCTACTGCTACTTTATCATGCTTCCTTACAGCTCCACATATTGCAGCCAGTATACCTGATGTGCTTCCATTAACAAGAAATAAAGTCTCATCTGCCCCATATAATCTGGCAGCTCTTTCAAATGCATTTTTTATAATTCCTTCCGGATTATGCATATTATCAAATCCGTCAATTTCCGTAATATCCAGAATAGATGTGCTTGAATACTCTGGATTTCTTTTCCCGCCTGGCATATGCATTGGAACATAATCCGAATTACAATACTGTTCTAGCTTATCCAAAATATCCATTGCCACCCTCCTGAATTATGTATGTTATCTCGTATATATCTAATCTCCAATAGATCTGTAATTTTTATTTAACAGTAAGCTTAACTGTAACTTCAGCCTTGCTTCCTATTGCATCAGTTACTTCATACTTTATGTTATACTCTCCTGCCTGATCAAATGTATAACGACCTACTACAATAACTTTGTCAGTAATATCATTACCACATATATCTGTGGCTTTAATATTCTTCAAAACATCTACCTGCTGACCAACTTCAGTCTCAATGTCACTCGCTCCCGTTATAGCAGCACTACATGTCTTCCATGGATTCTTATCATCCGGATCTGTTGGATCCCATCCTGCATTAGGACTTCCATCTGGAATCTTAATTGTCTCTGGCATTCCCAATGGTCCTGGATTTGTCTCATCATCATATATAGTAACATTCGTTCCTGCAGGACAATTATCATATATCCATTTTACGTCCCTAACACATAATCTTACACAGCCTAATGATGCAAAATCTCCTATTTTGTTAAACTGTCCATCTTCTAAGCGGCTTTTATCTGTAGAATAATAAGGTATAGAATGGAATAAATATCCCCCACTTATTCTGAAGGCGTATTGTGCATAAGTTCCATCAACCATCTGTCTCCATTCATATTTATCAGATGTTGTATAATTCTCACCTATAATTGTCTCATCTCCAGCCTTTCCACAAGATGCTGCAAATGCTTTTACCGGAATGCTATATTCACCCTTTTCATCAATTCCATAAACAGTTACACAGTTAGCTGCTCTGTTAACCTTTATAAAATATGGAAAACTAACACCTTCCGGTGGTGTATATGTTACTTCATTATCAGCTGGCTCTGTATTCTCGATCCAGTTAATTTCTCTTGCCACAGTTGTCTGTTCAGTAGCATCATTACCAGAATCACTATTAGTACTATTCTTCTTTCCAGATATATTTAAAATAGATTTAACCGCAAAAAATCCTCCAAAACAAATTACAATCGTAACAACTGCTATAATAATTATCAATGTAAGATTCCTTCTAAACCATGATTTTCTTCTTCTTAGATATTTATAATTAATGTTTCCTCTTGACATCGTAATTTCCTCCTTAGATTCTAATAATATCTTATATATAATTAATTCTCAATATTTTTATATGTATTAAAATCAAAAAAAGCTGTTTCTAACGAAACAGCTTTTTAAAGTGCCTAGAACCGGAATCGAACCAGTGACACGAGGATTTTCAGTCCTCTGCTCTACCGACTGAGCTATCTAGGCTTAGTAGCGGGGACAGGATTTGAACCTGTGACCTTCGGGTTATGAGCCCGACGAGCTTCCGAGCTGCTCTACCCCGCGGCATTCACTATATATTATGTTACATTGATGTAAATTATACACCAAAGTGGGCGGAGAAGGATTCGAACCTTCGAAGGCAGTGCCAGCAGATTTACAGTCTGTCCCCTTTGGCCACTCGGGAATCCACCCAGTTATTTAATATTAACAATACATAAATAACATATTATTAATAAAAGAGCCGACTGTCGGAGTCGAACCAACAACCTGCTGATTACAAATCAGCTGCTCTGCCATTGAGCCAAGTCGGCAAAATTGATGGGGCCTACAGGGCTCGAACCTGTGACCCTCTGCTTGTAAGGCAGATGCTCTC
>CAMDYG010000050.1 GCA_945910225.1 uncultured Eubacterium sp.
TATTCAAACTCAATCGTTCCAGGTGGTTTGCTAGTCAGATCATAGAATACTCTGTTGACACCACGCACCTCATTTATAATTCTGCTCATGACTGTCTGGAGAACCTCGAAAGGAATCTCAGCACTCTCTGCTGTCATGAAATCAATTGTATTGACTGCACGAAGTGCAACCGCATAATCATAAGTTCTTTCGTCACCCATAACACCAACGGAACGCATGTTAGTAAGGGCTGCGAAGTACTGGTTTGGCATCCATGCTGGAGCCTTGCCGTTAGCCTTCTTGTACTCAGCCACTGCCTTGTCAACCTCTGATCGGTAGATAAAGTCAGCGTCCTGAACAATGCGGACCTTATCAGCTGTTACTTCGCCGATAATTCTGATTCCAAGTCCCGGACCTGGGAATGGCTGACGAAATACAAGATGTTCTGGTATTCCAAGTTCAAGACCAGCCTTACGAACTTCATCTTTGAAAAGGTTGCGGAGTGGCTCAATAATTTCCTTGAAATCAACGAAATCAGGAAGTCCGCCTACATTGTGGTGAGACTTGATTACGGCTGATTCACCGCCAAGTCCGCTCTCTACAACGTCTGGATATATAGTTCCCTGTGCGAGGAAGTCAACTGCACCAATCTTCTTGGCTTCTTCCTCAAACACACGGATAAACTCTTCACCGATAATCTTTCTCTTAGCTTCTGGCTCAGTAACACCTGCAAGCTTAGAGTAATATCTTTCCTGTGCATTAACTCTTATAAAGTTAAGGTCGAACTGGCCATTTGGTCCAAATACGCTCTCAACTTCATCGCCTTCGTCTTTACGAAGAAGGCCATGGTCTACGAATACGCATGTAAGCTGCTTTCCAATAGCTCTTGAAAGAAGTCCGGCTGCAACAGATGAATCAACACCACCTGAAAGAGCAAGTAAAACCTTGCCATTGCCGACCTTTTCGCGGATTTCCTTAATTGTATTCTCAACAAATGCATCCATCTTCCATGTTCCGGCGCATCCACATACTCCACGGACGAAATTGTGAAGCATCTTAGTTCCTTCCTGAGTATGAAGAACCTCTGGGTGGAACTGGATTGCATAAAGATTCTTCTCTGTGCACTCTGCTGCTGCAACCGGACAGTCTGCTGTGTGAGCAACAATCTTAAATCCTGGTGCAACCTGTGAGATGTAGTCAAAATGGCTCATCCACACAATAGTTTTCTCTGAAACATCTGAGAATAAAGCACTGCTCTTATCTACAAATGTTTCTGTCTTTCCGTACTCTCTTACTGGTGCCTTCTCAACCTTGCCGCCAAGCACATGCTGCATAAGCTGTGCGCCGTAGCAAAGACCAAGTACAGGTACACCAAGTTCAAAAAGCTCTTTAGTACATGTTGGCGCACCATCTTCATAACAGCTGTTAGGACCACCTGTAAGGATAATTCCCTTAGGATTCATGGCCTTAATCTGCGCCAGATCTGTCTTGTAAGAATAGATCTCACAATATACATTACATTCACGGACACGGCGTGCAACCAACTGGTTGTACTGACCACCGAAGTCAATGACAATAACTTTCTCCTGATCCATGATCATTCTCCAATCTTGTGTATTTATATACATTATAGTTAAAGTTGCCTTTTATGACAAGCATTAATTAAAGCTATGTGTAGTATATGCTGATTAGTAACTATTCAGCAATTCTCTTATTTATATAAGAATTCATCTTCTCTCTGACCATTGCCATCTTCCTGTTGGTTTCCTCATTATCAGAATGAAAATCCATCAGCTTTGCAAGATATCCCTGTTCGACTGTAATCCGCACACTCTCATCATACACAAGCTCATATGCAAGCGATACATGACCTATGACTGTATCCGCCGGTGTGCGTCTTATGGACTTAAGTATACAATGTTCCTCGTTAAATGCTTCTAAAACTTCATCTGTAATATCACTTTTCATCAGTTCTTCAGTTGTAGTATTATATATTTCTTCAAGCGGAGTATCAATATTAACCTTGAAGATATCAACTTTGTCAGCATCACGTAATACATTACAGAATATCTGCTCGCGTCGATTCAAACCTTGTGGAATTCTGTACATATTATGACATCTTATTGCAAGTTCTAGCATTTCCATATCCGATTTATTCAATCTGTCATACAGAAATACTCCATCGGAATCATATCTGTCCTCTAACGCTCCCGGCTTATAGCCTGTACATTTGACAATTCCATTAAGAAATGTGCTTATAAGTCCATCTTTAAACAACAGGTCTGCTCCGAACTTTGCATGATCAACTGAGTCAGCGTCTGAAAATGTATAATATCGCTTAATCTGTTCAAATCTTCCAACATCATGAAGCATTCCCGAAAGCCACGCAAGTTCAACATCATACGCGCACATTCCTGCTGCCTTTGCAATTCTTTCGCACAAAGCTGCAACTCTGTAGGTATGGTCAATTTTTAATTTAATCTTAGCATCATCTGCATTGTAAGCTGCTGTGTATTCTGCAAATGCTTTCTTAACATGCACCCTGTCAACATACACGCGGTTTATCTTAGCTTTTTCATAATAGCCTTTAATATCGACAACCTTTCCCTCATTCCATGTGTCTATAATATCAGGCACATCAGATAATGACTGGCACACCACAGAAGTAAGGCTGCGGATATCGTCATCTATCTCAATAGTATCTGGTATATGAATTACTTTCATACCTGCTGCATGTCCGGCTTTAATACCATTAATGCTATCCTCAATAACAACACACTCTGATGGTTCACAGCCGATAAAGCCTGCTGCCCGAAGAAATATGTCAGGTTCTGGCTTGCCATGTTCAACCTCATCGCCATATACAACACCAGAAAGATAATCCCATGCTCCTATTCTGTGAAGACTCTTTTCGGCACTTGATTTCTGTGTTGAAGTTGCAACTGCACATTTGAGTCCGTTATCCTTAATATAATCAAGCAACATATGAAGCCCTGGCTTAACCGGAACTTCCTCTGTTTCTCTGATTTTGTGGACATGGTCTGTACGCATTGTCCGCATCTCCCAGTAATCCTGCTTTCCATGATAATAGTCATCAAAAAAGCTCTGGCTAAGCTTCGCCGGCGCACCTTTAAAACTGTCAATAAGCCATAACGGCATTTCAACATTTTTCTGGGAAGCTGCCCACAGCCAGCCAAGATTAGACTGATTCTCCGTATCAATCATAACTCCGTCCATATCAAAGATAATCCCTTTTATCATAACTGCCTCCATTCAACTCCCCGAAATATCTTACTTCTCTTCCAGATACTTCTTAACATACTGTCCGGTATAAGACTTCTTAACCTTGACAATCTCCTCCGGTGTTCCTTTGGCGATAACAGTTCCGCCGCGGTCGCCGCCCTCTGGTCCCATATCAATAATATAATCTGCTGTCTTAATAACATCAAGATTATGTTCAATAACAACTACAGTATTGCCACCCTCTGCAAGCCTGTGAAGAATATTGACAAGCTTGTGGACATCTGCAAAATGCAATCCGGTTGTAGGCTCATCAAGAATATATATAGTCTTTCCTGTGCTTCTTCTTGAAAGCTCTGTTGCAAGCTTGATTCTCTGCGCCTCACCACCTGAAAGCTCCGTTGATGGCTGTCCAAGCTTAACATAAGACAAGCCAACTTCATTGAGAGTCTCAATCTTTCTTCTGATACTTGGCACATTTTCAAAGAAATCAACCGCGTCCTCAATAGTCATGTCAAGTACATCATATATACTCTTATCCTTATATTTAACTTCAAGAGTTTCTCTGTTGTAACGCTTTCCCTCGCAGACTTCGCAAGGTACATAAACATCTGGAAGGAAATGCATTTCAATCTTGATAATACCATCACCGGAGCACGCCTCACATCTTCCACCTTTAACATTAAAGCTGAATCTGCCTTTGGTATATCCACGCTCCTTAGCGTCCTTAGTAGTTGCGAACAAGTCTCTTATCATGTCAAATACGCCTGTATATGTTGCAGGATTAGACCTTGGTGTTCTTCCGATTGGTGACTGGTCAATATTAATAACTTTATCAAGCTGCTCTATTCCATCAATTCCATCATGGTCTCCTGCAATACATCTTGCCCTGTTAAGCGACTTTGCAAGGTGCTTATAAAGAATCTCATTAACAAGCGAGCTCTTGCCTGAACCTGACACGCCAGTTACGCATGTGACAACTCCAAGTGGAATATCTACATCAATATTCTTAAGATTATTCTCTCTTGCGCCTCTTACCTTAATCCAGCCCGTAGGCTTTCTGCGCTCTGCAGGTACAGGTATCTTGATTCTTCCTGACAGATATGCACCTGTAAGAGAGTCCTTGCAAGCCATAATGTCTGCCGCAGTTCCTGTTGCGACAACTTCTCCACCATTTCTTCCTGCGCCCGGTCCGATATCCACAATATAATCGGCTGCAAACATAGTATCCTCGTCATGTTCAACGACAATAACCGAGTTACCAAGGTCACGCAAATGTGTCAGAGTTCCAAGCAGCTTATCATTATCCCTCTGGTGAAGACCAATACTTGGTTCATCCAGAATGTAAGCAACCCCTACAAGACCTGAACCAATCTGTGTTGCAAGTCTGATTCTCTGGGCTTCACCGCCTGACAGAGTTCCTGTTGCTCGCGAAAGTGCCAGATAATCAAGTCCTACATCTACAAGGAACTTAATTCTCGCCTTGATTTCCTTAAGAATCTCTGCACCGATAAACAACTGTCTCTCAGAAAGCTTCATATTTTCAAGGAATTCCTGAAGTTTTATAATAGACATGTTAGTAATCTCATATATGTTCTTATCTGCAATAGTAACAGCAAGTGAAGACAGCTTTAGTCTCTGTCCGTGGCAGGACGAACAAGGTCTGATTCTCATAAACTCCTCATACTGCTGCTTTGTTGTATCAGAATATGTCTCTCTGTATCTTCTCTCCATATTCTTGATAAGACCTTCAAATGCGACATCATATACGCCCTCACCACGCTGGCCTTTATACTTAACCTTTACAGAATGTCCCTTAGTACCATTGATAATAATATCCTTAACATCATCAGGATAATCCTTGAATGGTGTCTTTAATGAAAATCCATATTCCTCTGCAAGTGCGTCAAGAACTGCCCTGCTAAAGCTTCCCTCGTCCTTAGATGACTGCCATCCCATTCCTACAATAGCACCTTCATCAATACTCAGACTCTCATCTGGTATAAGCAGCTCTGCATCAAACTTCATAGTATAACCAAGTCCGAAACAGTCAGGACATGCACCAAATGGATTGTTGAACGAAAAGCTTCTTGGCTCAACTTCATCAATACTTATACCGCAGTCAGGGCATGAAAAGCTCTGACTGAAATTAAGTGTCTCACCATCAATAACATCTACTGTCATAAGACCTTCGGCAAGCTTAAGAGCTGTCTCAATAGAATCTGTAAGTCGTTTCTGGATTCCGTCTCTTACAGAAAGTCTGTCTACAACAATCTCAATATTATGTTTCTTATTCTTATCAAGCTTAATCTCGTCTGTAAGCTCATACATACTTCCATCAGCAATAACACGCACAAATCCGCTCTTCTTTGCCTGTTCAAATAGCTTTACATGTTCACCCTTTCGTCCACGGACAACAGGTGCAAGAATCTGAATCTTAGTTCTTTCAGGAAGTGCCATGATAACATCAACCATCTGGTCAACTGTCTGTTTGTTGATTTCCCGTCCACATTTCGGACAATGAGGAATACCAATTCTTGCATAGAGAAGTCTGAAATAATCATATATCTCTGTAACAGTTCCTACTGTAGAACGCGGATTTCTGTTAGTTGACTTCTGGTCTATAGATATAGCCGGTGAAAGTCCCTCAATACTGTCAACATCAGGCTTTTCCATCTGTCCCAAGAACTGTCTTGCATATGAAGACAGTGATTCCATATATCTTCTCTGACCTTCTGCATATATTGTATCAAATGCAAGACTCGACTTTCCCGAACCTGAAAGTCCTGTAAGCACAACAAGCTTGTCTCTTGGAATATCAACATCTATTCCCTTAAGGTTATGCTCTCTTGCACCCTTTATCCTTATGCAGTTCTTGTAACTGCCTCTTTCAATCTCTTTCTTTAACTTACTATCAGCCATGTTTTTTTCCTTCATAAATATATTTATTAATCTCAATCATCTTGTCACGAAGCTGTGCAGCCTCCTCAAAGTTAAGCTCTGCTGCTGCCTTACGCATGTTCTTCTCAACCTGCGTCTTAACCTTCTCAAGCTCTTTGATGCTCATAGATTCATAATCAACCTTAAGCTTTCCGGAAGCATCACCCGGCTCCGCTGCCTTGCTTATACTTATCAGATCTCTTACTGCCTTCTTGATTGTCTGTGGAGTAATTCCATGCTCATCATTATACTCCTGCTGAATCTTTCTTCTTCGTTCTGTCTCTGAAATAGCCTTTTCCATAGATTCAGTAATCTTGTCTGCATACATGATAACATGTCCCTCTGCATTTCTTGCAGCTCGACCAATCGTCTGTATAAGCGATGTCTCTGTTCTTAAGAAGCCTTCCTTATCAGCATCAAGTATTGCAACAAGGCTGATTTCAGGAATATCCAGACCTTCTCGTAGCAAGTTGATTCCAACAAGAACATCAAATCCATCAAGACGCATATCTCTTATAATCTTCTGACGCTCAAGCGTATCAATATCTGCATGAAGATATTTAACCCTGATTCCTGCCTCTTTAAGATAATCTGTAAGGTCCTCCGCCATTCTCTTGGTAAGCGTAGTAACAAGTACCTTGTTCTTCTTAGCAGTTTCCTTATTAATCTCAGATATAAGGTCATCAATCTGGCCTTCAATCGGCTTAACAGTTATCTCCGGATCAAGAAGTCCCGTAGGTCTGATAACCTGCTCTGTTCTCATAAGCTCATGCTCTGCCTCGTATGTGCTTGGCGTTGCCGACACGAAAAGCATCTGAGAAATCTTGCTCTCAAATTCGCTGAAATTAAGAGGTCTGTTGTCCTTCGCAGATGGCAGTCTGAATCCATAGTCTACAAGTGTTGTCTTTCTTGACTGGTCGCCTGCATACATGCCTCGTATCTGCGGAATAGTGATATGTGACTCATCCACAATAATAAGGAAATCATCTGGAAAATAATCCATCAGCGTATACGGAGGACACCCTGCCGGGAGCCCTGCCAGATGTCTTGAATAATTCTCTATTCCTGAACAGAATCCTGTCTCCTGCATCATCTCTATATCAAAATTCGTTCTCTCTTCAATTCTCTGTGCCTCTAAAAGCTTATCCTCACTCTTAAAATATTTCACTCTCTCGGCAAGCTCTGCTTTGATATTCTCAATCGCAGCATCCATCTTCTCCTTCTCAACAACATAATGAGAATTAGGGAATATCGCAATATGTTCAAGAACACCTTTAACCTCACCGGTAAGGGAATCTATCTCACTTATTCTATCCACTTCATCACCAAAGAATTCAACTCTTATGGCGTCACCTGATGAAGAAGAAGGATACACTTCAACAACATCTCCTCTTACCCTGAAAGTTCCTCGCTTAAAATCCTGATCATTCCTTACATACTGGATATCAATGAGCTTCCTTATCATGTCGTCCCTGTCTTTCTCCATTCCCGGACGAAGTGAAATAACCATGTTCTTATAATCAACCGGAGCACCCAGTCCATATATGCATGAAACCGATGCGACGATAATTACATCATTTCTTTCGGAAAGCGCCGCTGTTGCGGAATGTCTTAACTTATCAATCTCATCATTAATAGACGAATCTTTTGCAATATAAGTATCACTCTGAGGAACATACGCCTCCGGCTGATAATAATCATAGTAGGAGACAAAATACTCAACCGCATTCTCTGGAAAGAATTCCTTCATCTCTCCATATAACTGTGCTGCCAGTGTCTTATTATGACTTATAATAAGTGTAGGTTTCTGAACATTCTGTATAATGTTCGCCATTGTAAATGTTTTACCAGAACCGGTTACACCGACAAGAGTCTCAAACTGATTGCCTTCCTCAAAGCCCTTTGTAAGTGCTTCAATCGCCTGTGGCTGGTCGCCCATCGGCTCAAAATCCGAATGTAATACAAATCTGTCCATAATCCCTCCCTTGTTTTCTGAAAGAATAAACATTTTTCTTATTATACAATATCTAACTTAAAAAGTACAGAACAAACATTCGATTTGCTCTGTACTTAATCATCATATTTATTCGTTTAGTTACTCTGCCTGACCAGAGCCCAGTCTGCCGTTAATATATTCAATCGCTGCATTCAGTTGCACATCCTCTGTAGCATCATCAGGCAGTTCAACTACCTGGTCAGGTGTTACACCTTTTCCATGTATGTCCTGACCCTTTGGTGTGAAATACTTAGCAATTGTATACTTAACTGCACTTCCATCTGTAAGCTGTCTTATAGTCTGGACGATTCCCTTTCCAAATGTCTGTGTTCCGATAATCTGTGCTTTCTGATAATCCTGCATTGCGCCGGCAAATATTTCTGAAGCACTTGCGCTATTACCATTAACAAGCACTGCCATAGGTATATTAATTTCATGCCCGTCAGAACCTGAATATTCAGTCTTCTTTCCATCTTTAGTCTCAGTATATACAATAAGTCCATTAGGAAGAATATAATCCAGCATATCAACTACAGTTGTAAGTACTCCTCCGGGATTATTTCTGATATCTATAATAAGTCCTTCCATTCCCTGATTGTGCAAATCATCAACTGCTGCTTTGAACTGCTCAGTTGTTACATCATCAAACTGGGTAACGTATATATATCCGGTATTATTATCCATCATATGATAAGATACTGTTTTAACATTAATCTTATCTCTTGTAACTGTGAAATTCTTCTCCTCGGAATTTCTTATAACAGTAAGATTAACATCTGTTCCCTTTTCGCCTTTAATAAGAGCAACGGCAACTGCCAGATCCATTCCTGTAATATCTTCGCCATTAACCTTTATTACTTTATCTCCATTTCTTATACCAGCCTTGTATGCCGGAGCATCTTCGTATGCTTCAGATATAAGTATTGATCCATCATCCGCTTTCTGACATACTGCACCAATTCCATAGAAAGTTCCAGATGTTGATTCCATAAGCGACTTATATTCATCCGGTGTGTAATATACAGTATATTTATCTCCATAAGCTTCAAGATAAGCCTTGAATATATTATCGGCCGCCTTCTCATCATCTACATCATCGAAATAAAATCCACTCTGCAGCAGGGAATCCAGTGCATTAAGTTTTCCTTCTACTTTCGTTCCAATTCCATCTTCATCTGTGGTTCCAACATCCTGGACATATATCTGTCCATTAGTACCTATATGAATATATCCCTGTCTGACAAATGCTGTAAGTACGCCTGAAACTGCAATAACAATAACTACCAGGGTTGCCAGGACTCCAATAACAATACCTTTGCCTAATCCGCTTTTCTTCTTTTGTCTGTGTACGGCCTCTTCTCCAGAAAAAGGTCTGTTATTATCATATTCCATTGTTTCCTCCTATCGGGTCAAATAATATAAAATGTATTATCATTAGTTAAAATATGTCATTGGGTTAACATATGATCCATTCAGATTAACATCAAAATGCAAATGTGCTCCAAATGAATTACCTGTATTACCCATAAGACCAATTTTCTGTCCCTTAGTTACCTGCTGTCCAACAGAAACTGAAAGACTGTCCAGATGAAGATATCTTGTATACAATCCATTTCCATGATAAATCATTACATAATTACCTGCCGTTGAATAATACTCACTCTGTCTGTGTGCTATTACAACCTTTCCGTCATATGCAGCATACACAGCATCTCCTGGCACACCAATGCTTACCGCTCCAATATCAACACCTTTATGTGGAGAGCTTCGATCCTCCATATCCCCATATGGAGATGTAATTCTTGTACTTACTGTAGGCCATTTGAACTTTCCGCCATCGTATTTATTAGTTGGAGCTTTACCGCTTGATTCCTCAGCCTGAATCTTCGCAATAATTGAATTAACCTCTCTATCAAGCTTCTTTTCATCCTCTTCAAGCTGTTTCATATATGCCTGCTGGCTGGCTTTATTGGCATTGAGAGTTGCAAGCTGTGCAGACTTTTCATTCTGGACTATTTCAAGTGCATCTTTCTGATCCTGTAAAGACTGCTGGCTGGTTACCAGTTCTTCCTTATCTTCTTCAAGCTTTAACTTTGAAGTTGTTATTGTATTAATAGTCTCCTGATATGTTTCAAGCATTTCTCTGTCATATTCTGAAATCTTGTTAATATATTCAAACTTATTAAGAAATTCTCCCATGCTTCCAGATGTAAGCAGCATCTCAATATAAGTATAGTCATTATGTTCATACATATACTGGATTCTAAGCTTCATGGCTTTGTACTGTTCTTCCTTATCTGCCTCTGCCTGCTGAAGCTTCTCTTCTGTTTCGCTGATCTCACTTTCAAGCTGATCTATCTTGGCATTAACTTCATCAAGCGCAGCTGTTATATCACCCATCTGGGAATCCAGTCCCTGAATAAGTGCCGTCACATCCGAGCTCTGTTCTTTAAGCTTGTCAATCTTATCCTGTGTTTCTTCTTTCTTATTCTTAATGTCATTCTGTTTATCCTGAGCTTCCTTAAGATCCGACTTATTATCTCCAAATATTATCTGTGTAGAAAAACATGGTATAAACATAATGAGCACCATGAGTGTAGCTGTTATTCTTTTGATAAATACTTTATTAAATATAACTTTTTTCATATCGCAGCTCCTCTCATATCCACATTTATGGATCATTATCTAAAAATAGGACTTCTGCATTAAGCAACGCATAAGCCCCATCCTCATTACCTGATATTATACGTCAGCATGCTTTCTTACAGCAAAGAAACTTCCTATAAGACCAATTCCTATACCTAATACTATAGCAACTGGTATCAAAACATTAAATACCTCTGATGCTGGCATAAATGCTAAAATATTCTGTAAAACAGAGAACTTGCCAAGCACGAACTTAACAACGCCTCCATATATATATCTTAATATTACTACAGGAATTATAGCTCCTATAACACCAATTACTATACCTTCAACGAAGAATGGCGCATTAACAAACGCATCCGTCGCTCCAATATATTTCATAATAGAAATTTCTTCTTTTCGTACAGTAATACCGATTACAATTGTATTAGTTATAAGGAATATAGAAACCGCAAGAAGTACAATAATGACTGCAGCTGCTACATAACTGACAAGTCGGGCTGCACTTGCAAGTCCACTTGCTGTAACCTCTGAACGATTAACCTGTCTTATTCCATCTTTATTCTCAAGATACTTTACCAGTGTCGCCTGATTATTGGCATCCTTAAGATATACCTCATATGATGAAGAATTAGCTAAAGGATTATCATCCTTAAAACCTTCTGCAAGCTCTGGATATGCTGCAAAATACTCGCTCTTATAATTCTCCCATGCTTCTTCTGCTGATGTATAGTGAATTCTTGATACTTCTTCTCTCTTCTCTATATCATCACCAAGCTTTTTAATTTCAGTATCTGTAAGTCCTTCATCAAAAAATACTGTGACACATACCTCTGTTTCAGCCTTTTTGATCATATACTGAAAGTTAACCACTATTGAATAAAATACTCCAAAAAGGAATATACATGCAGCTATTGTTGCTATAGATGCAAGTGAAAACATCTTATTACGATGAATATTCTTAAATCCATCCTTAATATGATATGCTAACGATCTAATCTTCATAGAAATAACCACCTTTTTCTAAATCACTGATAATCTTTCCTTCACTCATAGTTATTGTTCTCTTCTTCATCTGCTGAACGATCTCCATATTATGGGTAACTACGAGTACTGTTGTTCCCTGCTTGTTAACCTGATTAAGAATTTTCATAATCTCGTTAGAATTAGCAGGATCAAGATTACCTGTCGGCTCGTCACATAACAGTATTGCAGGCTTGTTAACAAGCGCTCTCGCTATGGCAATTCTCTGCTGTTCTCCACCTGAAAGTTCATTAGGATAAGCCTTATATTTGTCAAGAAGACCAACCATAGAAAGCATGGCAAGAACCCTTGACTTAATCTTTCTGTTAGGTGCTTCAACTACCTTCTGTGCAAATGCAATATTCTCATATACATTTCTATCAGGTAACAGACGGAAGTCCTGAAATACAACTCCGATATCTCTTCTAAGGTATGGGAGTTTCTTTCTTGTTATCTTGTTAAGATATTTCTTATTAACATATATCTTTCCTGTTGTAGGATCAAGCTCTTTAAGCAGGAGCTTAATAAGAGTAGACTTTCCAGAACCGCTCTTACCTACAATAAAGACAAATTCACCTTTCTGAATGTGAAGATCTATTCCATTAAGCGCAGCAACACCTGTGGAATATGTCTTCGTAACATCTTCCATGATTATCATCTATTAATTCCTCCAAAATCACTAAAATGTATCTTTACTTTCCATATATTTCATGTACTTAACTACCATAAGCGCTATCTTGAATGTAATAGCATCGTCAAAGACCCTAAGGTCAAGACCTGTTGTCTTCTGTATCTTATCCAGTCTGTACACAAGAGTATTTCTGTGAATATACAGCTGTCTTGATGTTTCTGACACATTAAGACTGTTCTCAAAGAACTTATTAATAGTAGATAAAGTCTCATCATCAAAATCATCTGGAGCCTTACCTTCAAATATTTCTTTAATAAACATCTGGCATAAAGGTATTGGAAGCTGATATATCAGACGTCCTATTCCAAGTCTGTTATAAGCAACAACATTCTTATTGCTGTAGAATATCTTACCAACATCAAGAGCCATCTTTGCTTCCTTATAAGATCTTGAAACTTCTCTTATATCATTAACAATAGTACCATATGCAACATGTGCTGCACTCATAGCCTCTGTACTAAGCATATCTATAATAACATCTGCAGTCTTATCAAGCTCATCATATGACTCATTGCCTTTTACCTCTTTAACAAGAATTATGCTCTTCTCATCAACAGCTGTAATAAAATCTCTTGTCTTATTGGCAAAAAGTGTTCTTACTGTCTCTAATGCATTAGTATCTTTCTCATGTTTTGTTTCTATTATGTATACAACTCTCTTAACATCTGTATCAATGTGAAGCTTCTCTGCCCTTGTATACATATCAACCCTTAACAGGTTATCAAGAAGAAGATTCTTTATAAAATTATCCTTATCAAATCTTTCTTTATACGCGACCAGAAGATTCTGTATCTGGAAAGCGGCCAGCTTTCCAACCATATATACATCATCACTTGTTCCTCTTGCAAGTATTATATATTCAAGATTACCATCATCCTCAACTTTAAAAAACTGAAAACCATTAACTGCCTGACTTTCTGCTGGCGAATCAATAAAGTTAATCGCATCTGCAAGGCATTCTGAAACATTATCAAAAGTCTTGGCTGCAACATTCTTATCTGCATCCACAATGCACAAATCCACTCGTGAAATAGCCTTAAGTCCATCTACAGTTGTCTGTAAAATTCTATTAGATATCATTCTTATCCCTTTCTGTCTATACACTTTCTCTTATTCGTACATACTCTTCATTATTGTAAAGCAAAATTGCAAAAAAAAAAAGAGAAAATGCAAATTTATTGCATTTTCTCTTAATATTTAAGATTCATTTAATAATTAGTGTGTGATAACGATTTCTGTTTCCTTATCAAATACATGAAGTCTCTCAACATCCATAGCGAATGTAACTTCATCACCTGGTCTAGCTGATGTACGAGGATTAACCTTAGCTGTACATGTTACATCACCAATTTCATAGTGAAGGTTAACTTCTGAACCAAGTAACTCATATACCTTAACTGTAGCTGTAAACTTAGAATCTGCATTCTTAGCGATGAATTCTGGATCATCCTTAACATCCTCTGGACGGATACCAACTACAACTGTCTTTCCTACATAGTTACCATCAATAAGCTTCTTGCTCTTCTCAGCTGGAAGTGTAATTGTAACTGTATCTGAAAGTCTTAAATCTACCTGTGAACCATTAGCAACAACTTCTGCATCGATAAGGTTCATCTGAGGTGATCCGATGAATCCGGCAACGAAGATGTTGTTAGGTGTATTGTAAAGGTTCTGAGGTGTATCTACCTGCTGAATGATACCATCCTTAAGAACTACGATTCTTGTACCAAGTGTCATAGCCTCTGTCTGGTCATGTGTAACGTAGATGATTGTTGTCTGTAATCTCTGGTGAAGCTTAGAAATCTCAACACGCATCTGTACTCTTAACTTAGCATCAAGGTTTGAAAGAGGCTCATCCATAAGGAATACCTTAGGACTACGAACGATAGCACGTCCCATAGCAACTCTCTGTCTCTGACCACCTGAAAGAGCC
>CAMDYG010000051.1 GCA_945910225.1 uncultured Eubacterium sp.
AATGGGCGGAGAAGGATTCGAACCTTCGAAGGCAGTGCCAGCAGATTTACAGTCTGTCCCCTTTGGCCACTCGGGAATCCACCCATTCAAGATAATATATTTAACAAATATCTTACATTTCCTTTACATAATTATCTCGGAAATTGGTTGTAGTTTAGCACATACCTTATGTTAAGGCAAGCTAATTTTTATTGATTCATTGAATATACACAGAATTTTCATGAATTCATAGCTACATTTCTCTGTTTTATACATATCCAGCTGCAATTTCCTTTCTGATTATATTTACGTAAAGATGAAGAAAAAAGTTTAATTCATTTTAATTTTTATATTTTTTCCCATAATTATTAAAATGAGTTAGACTTTTCAAAGGTCAAAAGTCTAACTCATTTTAATCCGCATTAATTCATGTTGTTTTATTCTTGTCCAGTCAGATGATTTTTTAATTTTGCAAGTTGAATTGGAGCAGCACTTGTTATCTTTCCCATATCAAGACTTTCAATCATATCTTTAGCTCTTTCTCCTTCATGATATGCCAGCTCAGCTTTCCTATACAATGCCTTCATCTTAGCCTTGCCCTTTCTTCCAACCAGCTTATCTGGTTTCTCAATTCCTATAAAACTTAACACACTGTCGATATCATAAAGCATAATATCTTCTATATCTGCACTAGCTGCCAGATCAACTATTATTGTTTCTTTTGATTTCTCCAATTCATTTCTAAGAATTTTCCAATCGCCTTCATAGAACTTCGTTATATCTGAATTAGACGAATCCGTATCATAGCACAAATATACAGTCCATGGAATCTTATATTTCTTGCTGCATCTATTACTAAACCATTTCCCCGAATGAACAATCTGTGTTATAGTTCCCACAACATAAAACTTAATAAGTATTCTTCTATCATCACATTCCCAGCAAAATATAATTTCCCCATCATCATCTGATTTATCTTTTGTAAATATTGATTTTCCATCAATTTTACATAAATATTCTAAATAAGCCTTATAAAAGACCTTTTCTGTTGAACCCTCAAGAATAAAAGCAATCCCCTCTGTATATTTAGTCATTAATTACCAAGCACCTCCAAAAAACTGTCTAACATTTCATAAGAATCCGAATCGCCTGATAACAATTCAAACAAATACTCCCCAACTGATAATCCCATATCTCTGGCATTAGATATTATCACTTTCATTTTGTTTTTTTGTATTCTTCTGAATTCTGCAACCCCTTGATTATTAGGTACTCCTACATATATCTTATCCGGCTTTAAATATTGCACAAGATAAGGAGAATGACTTGACAGAATCAGTGGCGTATCCCCTAATGCTTCTGTAATTATTTCTAACAGCTGCCTCATCATCTTAGGATGAATGCTTGTTTCTATTTCCTCAATCCCAACAATTCCCGCTCCCATATAATTGGCAATATACGCATTAGCAAGCAGCCATATAACCCTTTTTGTTCCCGTTGACATATTAGCCATGCTTAATGGCTGATTCATATAATCGCATTTAACAAATAATCTGTATATATGCTCTCTTATTTTAAACGGAATTTCTTTTTCTATTTCTTCATCTGATAACTTCTTATTAGCAACTGTAACAGTCATCTGCTGCTCTAACATCTTATCCGTCAATGTATATTCATTCAGATTGATTGACGTAAATTCAGGAAACAACACTGATAGCGACTCCTCAAACAGTCCATATAAATCGGGTGCTTTATTTTTTAATCTGTATAATGCCTTTGGCACATCAGTATCATCAAATCTGATCGTTCCCTCCTGATCTCCCACATATTCTAACGGAGACGGCTGGTACCTGTCCCTTAAATCAAGTGACGAGCATACCCTGAACACTATTTTATGAATTGTATTAATAACATCTGCAATCTCTATATCTTCTATAAGTCCCAATGCATCTATAGCCAACTGCAATTCATCTAATTCTATCTTGCGATATGCAGTTGTGTTCTTACTTTTTCTATATTTACCTTCTTTTCTTTTTAAATATGATGTATAGCGCACGCTGGTACTTTCTCTTGTCTCGAGCCATTCATCAGTAATACAGTCCCCCATATCATCATCACGATGCCACTTAAAAGAGAATCCATATCTTACATATCTGTATTCCTTAAGACTTTCATCCTCAAATTCAATTTCAAATCTGTACTCCGAATTCTGTAATGCAGAACATAATGGAATTCCTCTTATCCATCCCATCATATTCTTTCTGCCTTTCCTTGACTCATGAATAAAATCAAATCCAAAATCAATAGCTTCCAATAAATTAGACTTTCCATAATTATTGGGTGAAATAATTGCACATATGCCATCAAGTTCCAATCTGGTAGTTATCAGATTCTTAAATCCTCCTACCATAATGCTGTTAATCTTCATACCAATCTCCATTCCATATGCAATATAACTTTCGTCTCAAAATATATTATTATAATATATCATATTTTATGCGATAGTCAACTTTTTTATGCAATTCATTTTCAATTTTCCCCATTTTCGCCCCAATTTTAAAAATGAGTTAGACTTTTTGCATCCAAAAAGTCTAACTCATTTTATTTCACTCCATCTCATACCCACTTTTCAGCACATCATCGCAATCAAGCAGTCCTGTGAGTGTCTTTCCGAGCAGGTCTGAGAACTTCTCTGCAAGCGCCCCATTCATGTGTCCTTCCCAGTCGGAAAAGTCTGAATCACTAACCTCAAGATATTCCTTTTTCACAAGATTATAATCAATATAAGTTACACCAAGTGATGAACACAGATTGGCAAAATAAGTGTCCGCCTCTCTTACAGGTCCTTTTTCAACAGAAGTAGGTGTTATTGGCTCAGTTATGCACACCAGTTCAATGTTATTATCCTTGCAGTAGTCCACAATCATCTCAAAATGTTTGCGGACATTAGAATTAATCCTGTCTTCCGACCACATGCGGACATGGAAATCGCCTTTCTTATCGGTATCCTTCTCCCTGTAGAAAAAGCCTCTCCCCATATATGTACCTTCAGTCTCAATTCCCTCTGCCGCTGAAATCTCATAATTCTGATATGCCTCAGAAGCCTTTATTCTTAGATTCTTTCTTACCTGCGACAGATTACCTGCAAATGCATTTTCTTTATATATAACTGTCCTGAAATCCTTATTCAGAAGTTCCTTAGCAACATACTCCAGCTTTACCTTTGACATGGGAAGCTGCTGATACACTTTAAGATTCCCGAAGTCATAGTCTCTTTTATTGTCTTTTACCCAGAACTGGTAATCCATCTCTAGAATAACTTTCCTGATATCATTATTACGGCATATTTCCTTAAGCATATAATAATTATCAATTACTGTTGCACCCTGGATACACATATTAATGGGATTATCAGCGTATCCCGATTCTATAAGATATACAGGATCAATAGCCGCTCTTCCATGTGATGCCCCAATAACAACACAATCATAATCATCTTCTGTCTTTGAATTACCAGCCTCGTGGATTATGTATCTGACATAACCTGATCTGACCATTACATAATTGACTACACTTGTAATCAGTACTATCACAACCAGGAAAATGACAGCTCGAATATACTTTCCCATCTGTTTTATCACTTTATCCTTCATGGTATATTGCACCTCTGCTTAGAACTGGGCGTACATGAATCCACCCGATGTATTAGATATATACCCAAACATCGCAACTGACATAACAAGCGCTATATACACAAGCCATCTTACTGCCAGCGGCTTGGCATCCAGTGCTTGTCTTACTGCAATGCCTTTTTCTTTAAGTATGCTTACTATCAACCACACAACACATCCCACAAGGAGTATTATGATGTCTGTCATTCCTCCGAACATTTCCGTAACTGCACTAATGCTGAATGTTGCATGCTTTAATGTATTCCTCATAAGCGCCAGTGCATCTGTGAGTGTAGCAGCATCATCGAAATACCAGCTTATATTAACAAGTATAAATGTTCTGGCAATCTGCCATCCTCTGTACCATCTGGCATTCTTATTTATATGAGTGATTTTGAACATTTTCTCGTATACTGGTGCCATAAGACTGCTAAAGCTCATGATTACACCATTATACATACCATATACGATGAACTTCCACGCTGCTCCATGCCATACTCCGACAATAAAGAATATGAGCAGGTCTGCAAGACATATTGGAAGTGCCTTTGCCATATATTTGCCAAATCTTGTACGGCTGTGCTTCTTAAGATTCTTTCCCAGCTTATTAACCGGTTTGCTTAAGCTGAATGGATAAAACACATAATCCTTCATCCATGTTCCAAGCGTAATGTGCCATCTTCTCCAGAACTCACCTATAGAATGTGAGAAAAATGGCTGTTTGAAATTATCATCCAGTTCAATTCCAAACATTTCTGATGCACCCATTACCATGTCTATTCCACCTGCAAAGTCTCCATAGAGCTGTGCACAGTAAGAAAGCACGCCAATCACAACATATATTCCATGGTACTGTCCCGGATTATTAAACACGAGATCTGCTACCACACCTGCCCTGTCAGCAATAATAAACTTCTTAAAAAGACCCCACGCCATTCTCTGCAGACCATGCTGGATTACAACAAGATCATACTTGTGGGCTGAAAAGAATTGTGGCGCAAGTCTGTCATACCGTCCGATTGGTCCCTGCGTAATCTGTGGGAAATACGATACAAAGAGGGCATATTTAAATATATTGGTACAGGCTTCCACTTTTCCTCTATATACATCTATTACATATCCAATTGACTGAAATGAATAGAAAGATATTCCAAGAGGCAGAAGCAGTGTAAATGTCGATATTCTGCCCTTTCCGCCAAATGCATTTATTATGCTGTTCATATTCTCTATTGCAAAATTATGATACTTTACAACAGCTAACACTCCGAATACGACGAGTAATGCTGCAACTACAACACATTTCTTTCTATGTTTAGTCTTTTCTTTATAAGCTTTCTTATCTTCCCTTGACAGGTCCTCTGTCTTAAGGTAATCAGCAAGCTGCTTTTCTAACCTGCTAAGACAGATCCCTGCTGCATATGTAACGCATGTTGTCAGCAATATGAATATTACTGTCTTATATCCTGAACATAAATAGTAGGCATAGCTCATAATCAAGAGCCATGCCCACTGCGCTTTCTTCGGTACAAGATAATATGCAATTACTCCCACTAATAAAAACACCAGAAATCCGGTAGACACTAGTGACATAATTATTTACCCCGCTTTCTAGATTAATCCTGCAGACGCTGAATCATCTCCCACATAGCTTCTGCTGAATTAAAGTTCTCAGGTACTATATCTGCTGGTGTGATATCAATATCATAAGCATCATTAAGCTCGCCAACAAGTGAAACTATATCGAATGAGCTGAGTATACCATCATCGATAAGAGTGTCACATATTTCATAATCCACATCGCTGTTAATTTCATTCAAAATGTCTAATAACTGATCCATAATAAACCTCGCAATAATTAAAATCTTTTAGTTACTTCGCTGTAACCAGAGAACATTCTATCTTGTCATGTAGTGATAGTCAATCATATTTTTGCAATTCATCTACATTTTATAATTCGTATACATTTTCATAAAAATAATCTGACAATTCTGGCAGATTCGTTCCAGCTGCTTTCTTCAGAAATCCACCAAGGAATTGTGAATAACGGACTGCTGCATCACCATACATATGTCCGTCATAGTCCCAGTAATCACTGGTATCTACCACATATACAGATGGTTTCACGAAATTGAAATCATAATATTCAAGTCCCTCATCTGCTGCCATCTTTCCAATATAATCATGTGCTTTCTGATAATTATTCATAGATGTCTCGTCAAGAAGTATTGTTTCCCTGTTAATAGGAGATGTTATAATTACCAGCTGTGAACCTTTTTCCTTACACAAGTTTACTATTTTCTTGAAGTATCCTGTACTGTATTGATTATCAACCAGCTCATCATCCCATATCACAGACACTCTTGCATTCTCATCTCTCACAAATGAATGATCTCTGTACAGGAATCCTCTTGTCTTATAAGTATCACACGACTCAATGGCATTAACAGCTTCCGGCTGGCAGTTCTTATACTCATCCGTTAATTTTCTTTCAATATTATCTCTCATGTTGTATATACCATCCCGGTAATTCATCCACTGAAAGAGTGCCGCCCTGTAATCTTTCTCTGGAAGCGTTGCTGCTGAATATGCAATCTTGTTAAATGTATCGGGATAATTGTAGTACACTAGTGTATTACTTATAGATATATCTGACATATCCACATTAAGAAAATACTGATAATCCATATCCAGAACAACCATATCTGGCGTGTAATTATCATACATATCTTTCATCATATAATATATATCCATCATTCTTGCGCCGCCGATTCCGGCATTCATCACTTCCATTCCGGAGGTTTCGCCAACATTTAAAGGGTCCACTCCGTATGAGGTGTGGCTCTGTCCATATATAACACAGTCATAACCAGCTTCAGAATCTTCTAATTCGTGGAATATCACTCTCGTTAATCCTACCTGCACAAATGCCATCTTAAGTAATGCATTGATTCCTATGATCACACATACAAAAAGCCCTGCTCTTACATATTTCATTACAACATTTTTCTTAGTCATATATATTTTCCCTGTTAAGCTCATAAGTTTCTATCGGCTTTCTTACCACTCTGTATCCGTTCTTTCCGGAATACATAACAACCGCCGGCATACGTCTGCTAAGGAAAAGATATATGCCTTCGGTAACTGAATATGCACCAATATTATAAAATGCTATCATATCTCCTATCCGTGCATCCTTAAGTTCAAGATTCTTAACAATCACATCCCCGACTGTACACAGCGATCCGCATATATGAAATGGCTGTAGTCCGGACGCATAAGTCTCTACTGAATCTTCTTCTCCCATCCGTATGTATTCACATCTTGGCTTTTTCATTGCCATTGCCTGTCCATAATAATTAATATGGTTAATTCCGCTGTCTATTATTGCATAGCGTGTTGTGTCATTCATCTTCATATCAACAATCCTGCTGATAAGAACACCACATGTTGCAGCGATATATCTTCCCATCTCCAGAGTAACCTGATACTGTTCAGACATTTCCTTAATAATACCTGCAAATTCTTCAAGTTCATCAAAATTATTATTGAGAGCATCACAATGGTCATTAACAAAATAATCCACTGACAATCCCGGACCATACTCTATCTCTTTTAATTTCAGCCCATGTTCTGCCTCACATGTATGTGCGATTCCACGAAGCCACACAACCTCTGACTCTATATGGCTCATTTTCTTCTTCTGTGTTCCTGAATAGCACTGGATTCCTTCTATCACAACACCCTGGTATTCATCCTTCTTATCAGCAATCTCATATATCTGCCGTTCATTAATACCAAACTGGTTACCGCTTGTAACCCTTAACAGAACCTTAACCCTTATTCCGCACTCAAGTGCGCATGTATTGATAAGATCAAGCTGATTAACAGATTCTACTGTATATATGCCGGCAGCACCTGTCTTCATGCTGTAAAGTATATCCTTTTTTTCTTTATTAACACCTGAAAGAACTATCTTTTCTCTTGAAATTCCTTCTTTTTCGCATATTGCGAATTCCCCAGGTGAACATACTTCGAACTTATCAAGCTTTTTATCAAGCACTCTTACAAGAAATGGATTGGCTTTCATGGCATAACACACAGTCACCCCACATCCAAGAATACTCTCAATCTTATCCACACGTTCACATAACTCATCTGTATCAAACACATATGTCGGTGTCCCAATCTGTGTTCCTATGTTCTTAAGTTCATTACTAGTTATCATGTGCCGCCTCCTGTTCTCTATATATCTCCATAAGCGCCTTTCGGTCAATCTTTCCATTCTTGGTTATCGGCATTGCTTCTACCTTAACAAACACATTTGGTATCATCCACTGTGGAACCTTATCCTTTAATCCATGTCTTACAGCTTTGCGGTCTAATTCCGGTATTCCCGCCTCAAAAAATCCAATTATCTTATTCTCATCAGTATCAAATATGCAGCAGCTCCTTACAAGACCTTCTATTGCATTCATGGCTGTCTCTATCTCTCCCAGCTCTATTCTGTGTCCCATGTGCTTTATCTGGAAATCCTTTCTTGAAGAGAAGAAAAGTTCGCCATCCTCACTATAATATCCAAGATCCCCTGTCCTGTATATTGTCTCTAGATACCTGTCATTAAGCGGATTCTGGACGAATGCTTCCCCTGTCTTTTCCGGGTTCTTAAGATATCCCATCGTTACCGCTGTTCCTGACACACATATTTCTCCGGTAACTCCCGGTCTGTCTGCCCCGACAAGCTTATCATCCTCATCAAGAAGAAATACTTTCTCATTAGGAAATGCTTTTCCCATAGGAAGCTTTTCATCCAGCCCAAACTGCCTGTCTATAACATAATATGTGCAGTTGCAGGTTATCTCTGTTGGTCCGTACAGATTAACAAATGTTGCATCCGGATACTGCTCTCTCCAGGCATTAAGATGCTTTATTGGCATAACCTCGCCAGAGAACATTATCTTCTTCAGGCTTGCCGGCCTCTTATAATCAAAGCCATTAAGAGTTGTCACTATACATAATGCAGACACTGCCCATATAAGAGTCGTCACATTTCTGTCATCCAGAAAATCCAGCAGCTTCGTCGGAAATGAAAAGAACTTCTTAGGTATGATCTGTAATGTTGCACCAGTCTTTAATGCAGAATATATATCCTTAACCGATACATCGAAGTCAAATGGTGCCTGATTACCGATTACATCTGTCTCGTTTATTGCAAGTTCTCTGGTAAAACAATCTATAAAATCTATTGTTGAGCGGTGATTAACAATCACTCCCTTTGGCACCCCCGTTGAACCTGATGTAAATATCGCATAAAGCGGGTCAATGTCCATTGCCTGTTCCCTTACTGCGTCAAGCTTTCTCTCATTCCTTAATACTCTGTCCTCATCAGCATAATACTGCTCCTCATTCTCAAGAATAGATTCCAGATTAATTATCTCCCCTGCGAATCCAAGCTTTGCAGCCTTTGCTTCTGACTTATTATCCACTATCAGTATTCTGGCATCCAGTGTATTAAGTATCATCTCTACTCTTTCAGCCGGATGTGTCGTATCAAGCATACAGTAATATCCGCCTGCGTACACAATTCCCATAAAAAGAGCCAGCGTATTGCACGATTTATCCATATACACAGGAATGCCCTCAGTATGTCCAATCTTATCCACAAGCACTCCTGCTATATACTTAGCCCTGCTTACTAACTGTCCATATGTCAGTTCATTTGTTTCATCTGCACAGGCAGTTTTATCTTTATATTTCTTTTCTGATTCCTCAAGGTAATCCAATACACTCTTTGTCATAACACGCCTCATTTCTTAAAGTTTTATCGAATATTTACTTTTCTTTTTTAAATACAATAAGTTTGCTTATTACATAATTAAGTATCATTACTATGATCTGTGCAATAAGCTTCACTATCATGCTGTTAAAATGTAATAATGTAATGAATACAAGCAATATAATTTCTTCAATTATCAGTGTTGTTACACGACCACTTGCAAATGATACCATCTGCCTCAAAAAATCCTGTACTGTCTTGGTCGGAGCCGCAAACACCCAGATTCTGTTAGTAAAGAATGCAAACAGAACCGCAAGGATCCATGATATAACATTAGCAATAAGCTCATTCATTCCACATACAATATTAAAGAATGCATATGATCCGATACTTACCACAGTTGTAAGTCCGCCAAAAAATATATACAGAAGCACTTCCTTATACTTCTTATATAATGGCTCAAAAACCCTGAGTCCCGGCAAATGCATTATCTTATCAAATATATCCGGCTTGTCTGTCATCTTATCATCTACGTTATTGTTCATAATTACCTCTCTGTATTTCCTCACAGCACTATTACTGCCATGTCTTTTTTAAAATGCCACTATATTTTATACTTTAATCTCACGCAAATCAATATCAAATGTATATTGATTCTTCTGCCAAAAAAATCCCGCACGACAGTCCCATCTTCATAAGGGGATGCGGCTGTCGTGCGGGATAGATAATCATTCTTCTGTTATATTACTTTGCCTCATCATTGATAACAATATCGTCTGACTCAACTTCCTTGTTTCTGTTCTCATCTATTCCAAGCTTGTTGTTAATCTTCTTCTTTGCCTTTCTTAAGTAAATTCCAAGAAAAGCTCCTACAGCTATAACAACACCGGCAATTGCCTGTATTGCATATGTCATAACAGATGGATCGATATATCCTGCTACATTAAGATTTAAAAGTGTAATCATTGTTATTCTCCTTTTGTTTAATTAATATAATTCTTTTTTCAATGCCTCAATCATCTTATCATTATCAATATTATTTCTGATTGCGATTCGTATATATTGTTTACCATCATGTACCTTATTTGTCAAATCCTTTATAAGAAGGTAATGATTCTTAAACAGCCTTATCATAAGCTCCTTAGAAGTCATGCCATTAGTAACTTCTATCATGAAATAATTAGCTTGTGAAGGAATAACCCTTATTCCCTCAAGTTCATTGAGTAATGCCTGAAATCTCTTTCTTTCCTCCCTGAACTTCTTCATCGCAGCTGCGTAATCTTTTTTATACTTCTCTGCTATCTGAAGATAATACTCTCCAATTGAATTGATATTCCAGATTGCAACATCCTTTTTGATTGTTTCAATTGCATCCACATTACCTGATGCAAGTATTCCAAGTCTGATTCCTGGTACGCCATAGGATTTGGAAATACTCTTCATTACATAAAGATACTGGTGTGAAGCCAGAAGCTGCTGATTAATCAAAGAATTATCCGGCTCATCTGCAAAATCTGCAAATGATTCATCTACAACGAGTTTTATCCTGTTACTCTCAGCCCATTCTGCAATCTTTAAGACTTCATCCTTCTTCATGTAACTTCCAGATGGATTATCCGGGTTAATAATAATAAGATTATCTACCTTATTACTGCTGAAAAAGCTTATCAGCTCATCCGCTGTGTATGTATAATCATCATTAGATGGTGTAAATACTACTTCATCCTTTAATGGGTATCTGTTAGGATACTCTTCAAATGTAGGTCTGATTACTCCCGTCTTTCCTGTAAAGCTCTCCATCAAAGACTTTATAAGCTCCGCTGCACCATTTCCAACAACAATATTGTCCTTGTGAACGCCAAAATTCTTCGCTGCAAGCAATGAATTAACGCCCATTCCTGAAGGATATTCTGTAAGCAGGGTATCAAAGCTTGCCTTTAATTCATCCTTAAGTCTCTTTGGTGGATAATATGGATTGACAAGATAACAGTAATCAAGCAGTCCGGGATATCTCCAGAATCCTCCATACCGCTTATGCATAAGTTCTATTCTTATTTCATCATCTGGCGCAAAAAGTGTTGTTGCAATATCAAGATCCTGTTCGTCATCTATCTCATACCACTTCTGTCCTGACAATCTGAAGCCCTTGATCTCTGGCGAATCAAGCATTGTAATAACTCTTAACACCTGCTCATAGTATTCATTTTCACCAAGAGCGCTGCAGTATGCATCAAGGAAAGGAACATATATATCCTGTGAAAAATGCTTGCTAAACTTATAAATATTAACTGTCTTATAGTATTCTTCTCTTTCATTGTAATCAAAGCTCTTACCTGGAACAAATGCTGCTATATTGTCATACTCGTCAAGCTTGACGCATGTTCCATCCATCCAGCTTTCATACTTATCTACCATTGCAAGTGTATCTCTCGGATCCTGTACAAGTGCTTCTATTGCTGATTCTTCAATAATAACATCTGACTCAAAAAGAAGCGTATCTTCTTCAACAAGGTAGTTCTTAGCAAGTGCCAGCGAATATATATTATTAGTCTTATCATATACCGCATTATCAACATATGCTATTGGAGTATTGATTCCAAGTGTTGCTATGTAATCTATAAGTTTCTTTCCTTCATATCCGACAACTATAACAATTCTTGAAAGATGCTGTCTGTCCAGCTGATGAAGAAGTCTGTCAATAAGTGATACTCCGTTAACCTTTACCATACATTTGGTATTATTCTGGGTAAGCTCTTTAAGACGCTTTCCCATTCCTGCCGCCAAAATAATTGCCTGCATAATATCCCCTCCTATGCAATAATCACATTAGTTATCCTGTTCCTTATGTTTCTTAATAGCCTTCTGAATCTCAGAAATAATGTATTTTCCTCCAACTTCTGCACTATTTCCAAGATTATACACATATTCATTTACAAATTCGTCAATCTTAGTCTTATATTCTTCCGAACTATTAAGCATCTGTTCTACAGTATCCGCTGTCTTATCTATCTCATCTAGCTTTAACACTCTTCCTATCTCGTACCTCATCCATATATTAAGAGGTTCAATATCTATCTTCTTATATTCCGGATTCATGATTTTCATAGGTGTATCTATGAAAAGTACAGGTTTACATGTTGTATATGCATACTCATATGCAATACCCGACCAGTCAGTTATCATAAGATCTGCCTCAAATACTGTACTATTAGATGAGAAATCTGTCTGTATTTCTATATCTTTGTCGTTTCTGTATCTTTCCTTAAGACCATCCATTTTCTCTGGCATATGTCTTACATGCTGAGGATGCGGTCTTACTGTTATCTTATATCCATGGCCTTTAAGATTATCAAGAATATCCTCCAGACAACTATCCACGATATTATCCTTCTGCCAAGATGGAGCTATAAGAATTGACTTCTGCTCATTTTCTTTCTTTGGCATATTCTTATAATCTTCTCTCATCTCGTCTAAAAGAGTGTATCCCCACTCAACAAGATCCTTCTTAGGAAGTCCGTATACCTGCTCTGTCTTTTCTATTTCTTCTTTCTGTACCTTACCAGTGCACAAAACTGAATCATAATGATCCATAGAGCCTGTTCTCATTGTCATATTAAGACTGTCCATACCATGTGGAATATACACATAATTAATATCTTTTCTTATGTAACTTCTCTTAATATGGAAGTTCTCAATATCTGGCATAGTCATAACAACTACATCAGCATCCATTTTCATCATAAGGGTTATAAGTCTTTTCTCCCCTATGTAATATGGCTTAATTCTGCTTTCGCTCTTAGCTATATCAAATATCTGATCCTTAGGATCACTTGTAATATAATGAATTGTTATATTAGTAGTCTTGAGAATATATTCAATAATTCCTTTAAAATACTTATAGAATCCTGAACTCTCTGAATAGAACACAAGATGCTTGTTAACAACTGAGAAGAACTGCTTGTAATCTGCCTTTTCTCTCTTAACATCTTCCTTATCTCTCTTACCCTTCTTAGTTTCAAGTGCCTCTATTTCAGCAAGTTCCTTCTTAGTCTCCTCAAGTGCCTCATAATCAACATAGTTCTTAGGATTAATAGCCCAGTTAAGAAGATATAACTGCAATATTGCAAACAGATTACTTGCTGTCCAGTAAAGTGCAACACCTGCATATACAAAGCATCCAAGGTAAAGTGAAAGTCCAACAGAGAAGATCATCATTCCGTACTTGTTAAGCTTACTCTGCTCAGCCTGCAATACATTACTTGCATTCTGTGCAACACACAGAAGCCACGCTGACACACCTGCAATTACAGGTGTTATTATTGACATTCCCCACTGCTTGGTTGTTATCCATGTAAGGTCATAGCCAAAGAAATTCATATTAGCAACGCCATCATTAATTCCATCCTTAATAACAGCCACAACTCCAAGCAACAATACTATCTGAATTGCCAGTGGAATAAGCGATGCCAGTGGATTATACTTTTCTTTCTTATAAAGCTTAGACTGCTCTTCTGCAATCTCATCCTTATCACCATAATGCTTGATAAGAATCCTGTTAATATCAGGCTGCATCTTAACCATCTTGATTGAATTCTTCTGAACCCAGATAGATACTGGAAGAAGAACAATCTTACTGATTAATGTAAATAAAATAATTGCTAGTCCATAGTCATGTAACAACTTATAACAAAAGTTCATCACATACCCCAATGCTGTAGACAATATTTCCATAAAAATCCTCATTTCTCTTTCAAAGGTATAATATTAGTGTCGTTTTAATCCAACACAATTAAATATCATAACACTAATTATTAATTAATGAAAGATATTTTTTACATTTTTCATATACAATTTATATAGAATTTATACGCAACTGAATATTCTCGTGCGGCAGAGCCGCCCGTCCGGGGTGGCGTGAGCCACCTGTCC
>CAMDYG010000052.1 GCA_945910225.1 uncultured Eubacterium sp.
ATTAATGAAAGTATGGACTTTATTCTCGTCACGGATATATACCATAACGGCATATTTGCATGTAACAGAGGGAATCGTCTTGTGATTGCGTATTATGGATATATAAGAGAAGACACAATCGATAAGACCTGCTGTTGTATAAAATGTCAGCATTGTATCAACAGAAAAATGCTCACTGATATGAGAGTTATAATAAAAAAGGATTACAGCAGCTATTGTATATAACAATGCAATTGCCAGCATCCTGTAATGCAGGTAACGTATATGTTGTCTGGTATTAGAAGATAAAAGACAGATACTTGCATATATAAAACATAAAATTATCAGATACATAAATAAAAACAGAGTATTTAGAAAGAAGAAAGTATTAATTCCGAATACATCTGTTCTGGTTGAGGCTGATATAAGTGCAATCTGTGAAATTATTGTAAATATTGAAAGGATAACACCTGAAAAAATAATAGTATATGAGCGGGTCTTTCTGGGATTAGAGTAAAGCATCAGCAGAAAAAGAAAGACAGCTACAATAAGACAGATTATCTCAGCTGTAACATTATAATTACCTATGACCATATAATTCTGTTCTCCTTTGTACAAGATGAAAATATATTATACATATACATAGAAAAAGAATCAGTATAATAAATTGATATTATTAAGAAATTTATAATTTACGTTACATTTACAATAATTATATTGGATAAATACTTTGCTGGTATATAGTTAGTGCAATCCGTTAAGAGAAAGTGAAATGAGCGGATAATAATCCAATATAAGGGAGAAGAATATGAAGAGAATGAAAAAGGTTGCTGCGGCAACGCTTACAGCTATTATGGTTGCAAGTATTTCAATGGGAACAACAGAAAGCTGGGCAAGAAGCTCTAAAAGAGCAGCATGGAATAATGCAGCATCATCATCTTCTGACACAGAGATGGAAGTAAAGGATGCATGTTATGTAGAAGATGGCTCAGAGACAGATGCACATAATGTTAAGTCTAATGTATATGCTAACAGTACAGAGTGGAATGAATGGAAGACACAGTGGGAGTCAGTAAGAAAGCAGTTCTGTCAGATAGCGCTTACACCGGGAGCAGATGAAACACAGTTAAATGCGGCATGGTATTCAACAACAGAAAATGATACACCAAAGATTAAGCTTATGGATGCATCAGGCAAGGAAGTAAAGACATTTGAAGGGACAATATCTAAGGATTCAGATGTAGAAAGAGTTAGTGATACAAAAGATGGTTCAAAGGAGTATACATTATATCCATGTAAAGTAACATTAACAGGACTTGCAGAGAATACATCATATAAGTATCAGTATTATGTTAATGGAAGCTGGTCAGATACATATGATTATAAGACAAAGAATACAGACAGTTTCTCAGTTATGTATGTAGGAGATCCACAGATTGGAGCATCAACTAACCAGCTTGGAGATCAGGATAAGGAATATTATGCAATGAATGATTCTTATAACTGGTATCATACTCTGAATAATGCGGTTAAGAAATTCCCTGAATTAAGCTTTGTATTATCAGCAGGAGACCAGATTAATCAGACATCTGTAAGCAAAGATTCAGAGAAACTGGAACAGCAGATTGAGTATGCTGGATTTCTTAATCCATCTGTATTAAGAAGTCTTCCAATCGCTACAACTATTGGTAATCATGATTCTAAGTCGGTAAATTATTCTAATCACTTTAATTATCCTAATAAGCAGACAACAAATGTTGATGGAAAGACGGCAGCAGGAACAGATTATTACTTTACATATGGTAATACATTATTCATAAGCATTGATACTAACAATTATAATGTGGCAACACACGAAAGCGTGATTAAAGAGGCTACAGAAAAAAATCCGGATGTTACATGGAGAGTACTTATGTTCCATCAGGATATATATGGTTCAGGTTACGATCACTCTGATTCAGATGGTATAGTACTTCGTACACAGCTTACACCTGTAATTGATAAATATGATATTGATGCAGTATTACAGGGACATGATCATACATATTCAAGAACATACCAGTTATCATCAGATAATAAAGAACATGGTAAATATTCATCAGCGGCAAGTACATCTGACAGCGATGCTTTTTCTAAATATATATCTGATAATATGTGCTACAACTTAAAGACTGGTGCTAAAGAGAGCAATCGTGTGGTAGATCCGGAAGGAACAGTATATTTCGAGGCCAACTCAGCAACAGGAAGTAAGTTCTATCAGCTTATAGGAACACAGCAGGATTACATTGCAGCAAGATGTCAGAGCTGGAGACCAACATATTCAGTTATTGATATTACGGAAACTACACTTACAGTTAATACATACGATGCAGCTACTAATGAAAAGCTTGTTGCAGATGGTAATGTTGATACAACATACACAATAGTAAAGCAGGCAGATAAGTCAGCTCTTGAATCAGAAATTGCCAAGTCAGAAAATGCATTAGAAGAAGCTAAGAATGGTGGCAATACAACAGAAGTTTCCATGAAGTCACTGGAAGATGCCATTGTATCAGCTAAAGAAGTATATAATACAGCAGAGTCAACAAAAGAGGACATAGCAAGTGCGGTTGTAGCTTTACAGGAAGCAAGAGCTTCTCTTGAAACAATATCATCAGCAGTAAAAGATGAGACAGCAGAGATTAAAGACGAGACAGGAACAGTTACAGCTGCAACAATAGAAAAAGGAGCTGTAATTAAAGATGCAGATGGTAATATGGTGGATGCAGCACAGGTTGTATTAAATGCCAAGAAACTTAATGATTCTATGGTTAACAAAATGTCTGCAGCACTTAAGAATAATTCAACAGTAAAGAGCCTTGATAAAGTTGATTTCTATGATCTTTCATTAGCAACAAAGGATGGCAGTGAATGTACTCTTGAAAATGGTAAGATAAAGGTTACATTTAAAGTTAAGGATGGAATTGATACATCCAAGTATGACATCAGGGTGTTCCATTACAATGAGTCAGCAGAAAAGCTTGATGAATTATCAGCAAGTATATCTGATGCAGGAATAACAGTAGAAGCAGAGAGCTTTAGTCCATATGCAGTATATTATGAGCAGAAGGAAAATGTTCAGACAGGAGATGATATTCTTCCAGCAGCTTTATGGTTAATACTTGCAGGATTGGCTGGAGCTGGAGCAGTAGCAATTGTTATAACAGAAAGAAAACGTGAGGCAGAGTAGAATAATATGCCGGATAAAAAGAAATTTCTTATCCGCCTGGCAGTAATACTGGCCGGACTCGCTGCATTTATATGTGCGGCAGTCCGGCTGCGCGTTACTGATAAGGAGGAAATAGTATCAACAACTGGATATACTTATGAGGAAGCAAGAGTGGTTGAGGTTGTAGAAGATAATCTTACAGAAGATGGCGTGAGGGTAGGATACCAGCATCTTAAGGTAAAGTTATTATCAGGTACTTACAAGGGAAAGGTTGTCAATGCCACAAGTGCGGAAGGTAATCTTTTTGGTGCAGTATGCAAATCTGGGGACAAAGTAGTAGTCCATATGAGTGTAGCTAATAATACAATGAATGTTTCGGTATATTCTAAAGACAGGATAGTGCCAGTAGCTGTGTTTGTGGCAGTGTTTCTGCTTCTTATATGTGTTATCGGGGGAAAGAATGGAATAAAGTCAGTAGTCGGACTTGTGTTTACATTTATTACAATATTTATGATATACATACCAATGATTTACAGAGGAGCATCACCATTTGTTGCTGCAGTGATAGTGACTATTATAACAACAATAGTTACAATGTATCTGATAAGTGGTATGTCAGTTAAAACATTGTGCTCAATAGCAGGAACAGTTACTGGTGTATTACTGGCAGGATGCTCTGCATGGCTTTTTGGAATAGCTGCCGACATAGATGGATATAACGTATCTAATATTGAAACACTTGCATTTGTCGGGCAGTTAACTAATATAAAGATTGGTGGATTATTATTTTCGGGAATTCTTATTGCGTCACTGGGAGCGGTAATGGATGTGGCAATGTCTGTTTCATCAGCAATATGTGAGATACACAGTAAAGCACTTCATCTTGGATGGAAAGAACTGTTTAAAAGCGGAATGAATGTAGGACGTGATATGATGGGAACAATGTCTAATACTCTCATACTTGCATTCGTTGGAAGCGCAGTCAGTACACTTGTCATTAATTATGCATATGATCTTCCTTTCAGACAGATAATTAATTCTTATAATATTGGTATAGAAATAATGCAGGGAATATCGGGAAGTATAGGAGTAATACTGACAGTTCCGGCAGTGGCAATAATAACATCGTGTCTGCTGGACAGAAAAAAACGGAAAAGATCTAATGCTTGAATATGATGTGAATATCGTGTATTATGGAAAAGAGCCACAATTGTTGGCTCTTTTTTGATGTTTACGGAATTAGGAGAATGATTATGAGTCAGACATATATGAAAGAACAAAAGGTACTTCCATTGTTACTTAAGATGTCACTTCCAATGGTTATATCCATGATGGTTAATTCTTTATACAATATTGTTGATAGTTTCTTTGTAGCAAAGATAAGTGAGAATGCCATGACTGCATTGTCGCTGATATTTCCTGTACAGAATCTGATAAGCTCTGTAATGATAGGATTTGCAATAGGAATTAATGCAGTTATATCTTTTTACATGGGTGCACAGGATTATAAAAGAGCAGATAAGGCTGCAAGCCAGGGAATGATAATAAGCTGTATACATGCATTGATTCTGACAATTGTGTGTATGGCAGGAATGCCGGCGTTTTTAAGGCTTTTTACCAAAGACAGTGAAATTGTTGCTTTAGGATTACAGTATTCTTATATAGCATTTGCATTTTCAATTATGTTTGGAATTGAGCTTGTGTTCGAGAAGGTATTTCAGGCTGTTGGAAGAATGAACACATCAATGATCTGCCTTATGACAGGGTGTATTGTCAATATTGTGCTGGATCCTGCATTGATATTTGGATGGGGTTTTCTGCCACGTCTTGGAATTAAAGGGGCTGCACTTGCTACAGGACTGGGTCAGACTGTGGCTGCAATTCTATATATAATTATATATTTAGTGAAACCGATACCAGTAAAGATAAGAAGAAAAGAGCTAAAGCCAGAAGCAGATATGGCAAAGAGATTATATTCAATAGGTCTGCCAGCAAGCCTTAGTCTGGCATTACCATCGATACTTATATCAGTATTAAATGTTATTCTTTCTGCTTATTCTGCGGTGTATGTATTTGTGCTTGGCGTGTATTACAAACTGCAGACATTTCTTTATCTGCCAGCTAATGGTGTTGTTCAGGGAATGCGTCCGCTTATGGGATATAACTATGGGGCAGGAGAGCATGAAAGAGTTAAGAAAATATACAAAACAGGCATGGTTATCATATTCATAATAATGGCAGCAGGTACAATACTGTGCCTTACTATACCAGACAGACTTATAGGATTATTTTCATCTAACACAGAGACGATATATGCAGGAGAAAAAGCATTAAGGATAATATGTGCGGGATTCATTGTTTCAACTGTATCAGTTAATTCTGCAGGGGCATTGGAAGGACTTGGAAAAGGCTTCCCTTCGCTTATTATATCTTTATGCAGGTATGTAGCAGTTATAATTCCTGTTGCGTTAGTTATGAGCAGATTTATGGGAGCTGTAGGTGTATGGCACGCATTCTGGATAACAGAAGCGGTTACTGGCATTGTTTCGTTAGCTGTATATAAGAAAAATGCTTAGATGTATAAAAATATGAACAATGGTTTTTCTCAAAAAATTCCCTCAATATGGGGGCAATAAATATTTGCTGTAATGTGATAGCATACATTCGGAACAGATAGCATGTACTAAAGTACTACAAAAAACAAAAGCATAGGTAACAGGTAGAAGCTTTTGCGACTAACAATCATGCTTTGCATTACAGGAGGAATATTATGAGAAAGACAGTAGCAAAAAGAATTCTTGTTAGTTTGATTACATTGGTTATGGTGTCGGTATGCGTATTACCAATGGTAATTAAGAACGCAAATGTTGCTGGTGCAGCAGAGAATGTAGCAGGCAGTGACGAAGAATACAAGGATAATCTGAAACTTCGTAAATATATAAGTGATGAATTACCAGATGAAAATGGTTATTACACACTGAACTTTTCAGCACAGACTAAGAATTTACAGACAGTTGAAGGAGAAGAACAGAATATTGTTCTTGTTATTGACTCTTCACTTAGTATGGCATGTGATATCCGCTCAGATGTTGAATCTAAGAATATGGGTTATACATACGAGAATACAAGATGGAATATTATGTATAATTCAATAGATGCATTTCTTCAGAAATTCTTTGAAGCTAATGCTAATAGTAAGGTATCTTTAGTAAGTTATAATAAAGATGCGGATGTAAAGGTTACAGAGAGTTCAAAAAAGAGTGATGTTCTTGATGCTCTTAAAGAAATATATTCAAAAGATATGTTTGAAGAAAGCAGAAAAGAGTCTGAATCAGACATAGATCTTGATGATATGAAGAACAAAGGCGGACTTGGTTCAGGAACTAATGTATAGGGTGGAATTAATGCTGCTTCAGAGTTGTTAGGAGAAAATAAATCAGGTAATGCTGTAATATTATTTACTGATGGTGTTGCTAATAAATATTCAGGAAGCTCATTAAAATATGAGTATACTGGAGCATTGGAAAAAGTTTCAGTCGTAAATAATGGATATTACGTTAATGGAACAAAGTATACTGGTAATACTAATGAACTTTTAGGATCATATTACGCTAATATAGCAGGTCAGAAGCTTTCATCAGAAGGTGTAGATATATATAGAGTTGCTCTTATGAGAAATGTTGATGATAATGTTAAGGTTTCTATGGGAGCTGCAAATGAATCATATGAATATGTTGAAGTAAGTACAACAACAGATAAAAAAGGAAAAACAATAGTAATAGGAAAAACAGAGTTTACAACAATTGATAGTGGATATGCAAAGGAATTTTTCCTTGCAGACAATGCAGATTCATTGAACGAAAGTGTTAACAAGATTACAACAACAATTACACCAGTTATTTTTGAAGATGCATCTGTAACAGATACTCTTGATAAACATTTTAAACTTGCAGAGGGACAGGAAAATGTAACAGACATTGGAGATGGAACATTTACATATATTCCAGCTGCAGGATACACAGGCACAGATTCATTTGATTATGATGTAGTATTAGTTGTTGATGGAAATGAATATACTGCACATGCAAAGGTTACTATTAATGTTAATCCTGCAAAGACACCGGAAACTCCAAGCGAACCAGAATTACCAAGTCAGCCGGAGAATCCAAGCCAGCCGGAAGTACCAAGCCAGCCGGAAGTACCAAGCCAGCCAGAAATTCCAAGTGAATCAGTTACTGTACCGGCTTCAGGAGAGGTAGCAGCAGATGAGGAAGTTGTAGTACCTGAGGTAGCAGCAGATGAGTCTACAGTTACTACAGGTGATAGTTCACATGTAATGCTTTATGTTATAATAATGATTGTTGCAGCCGGAATTGCAGCAGCAACTATTATTGTCAGACACAAAAAAGGAACAAAGTAATATATAGTTAAAAAAGGCGATAGGACAGTATCTTAGTGTGTAAAATATTAAGATACTGTTCTTTTTTATGCATTTCTTGACTTTAATATAAATTGGAAATACAATAGTTGCATATACAACAGTTGGAGGTGCAAGTAATGTTGAGAAGAATTTTTTCTTATATGAAACAATATAAGAAATATGCATGGCTGGCGCTTATATGTATAGGTGTTGAAGTAATGCTTGAGATTATGGTGCCAAAGCTGATGGCAGATTTGATTGATACTGGCGTAACTAATTCAGATGTACCATATATAATAACTAAAGGTATCCAGATGGCTGTATGTGCAGTTGCTGCGCTTATATTAGGTGTAGGAAGTGCAAGATTTTCTGCACTTGCAGGTCAGGGACTGGGAGCTAATATAAGAAAGGCTGAGTATGAGAAACTCCAGTCTTATTCGTTTTCTAATATAGACCATTTCAGTGTTTCATCATTAGTTACACGACTTACAAGTGATGTAACTAATATCCAGAATGCTGTGTCAACAGGTATGCGTCCATTTGGAAGAAGCCCTGTAATGCTGATATTTGCAACGACGCTGGCATTCCAGATCAATTCAACACTGGCGCTGGTCTTTCTTGTGGCACTGCCAGTCCTGGCAGTTCTGCTCATAATAATAATCATTAATGTAGGTCCAAGATATGGCAGGATGCAGGGCGCAGTTGACCTTGTGAACCGATGCATACAGGAAAATCTTACAGCAGTAAGGGTTGTAAAATCATATGTCCGGGGTGATTACGAAATTGAAAAATTCGGACACGTTAATGATAATCTGAAAAATGAATCGGAGAAAGCATTTGGAATAGCTGTTCTTAACATGCCGGCAATGCAGTTCGTTATGTATTCGACAATTCTTGGAATTCTTCTTATAGGTGGAAGGCTTATCAATTCAGGACAGATGATGATAGGGCAGCTTACCTCTTTCTTAAGCTATGTTCTTTTGATACTTAATTCTCTTATGATGATGTCCAATGTGTTTCTTCTTATGACAAGGTCGCTTGCATCCGCAGAAAGAATCATGAAGGTAATTGACGAGCCGATCGATATAACTGACGAGAATGCAAAGGACATTGAAGTTAAGAAAGGAGAGATTGAATTTAGTCATGTCTGGTTTAAGTATAAAGATACTGCGAAGGAATATGTTCTCTCAGATGTTTCATTTCACATTAATGCAGGTCAGACGGTTGGAATAATTGGACAGACAGGTTCATCAAAGACCACACTTATCCAGCTTATTCCAAGACTTTATGATGCGACTAAGGGTGAGATTAAGATTGATGGAATTAATGTTAAGGAATACCCGGTAAGACATTTAAGAGATGCTATCTCAGTTGTATTGCAGAAGAATACACTGTTTTCGGGTTCGCTTATTGATAACTTAAGATGGGGCGATGAAAATGCGACTCTGGATGAGATTAAGGAGGCTTGCAGCATAGCATGTGTTGATGAATTTATAGACAGGCTTCCGGGCGGACTTGATGCCGAGATGGGACAGGAAGGTGTCAATGTATCAGGTGGACAGAAGCAGAGAATATGTATTGCAAGGGCAATATTAAAGAAGCCGAAGGTTCTTATTCTTGATGATTCAACAAGTGCGGTTGATACTGCGACAGAAGGAAAGATAAGGAATGCACTTGCAAAGAAACTGCCTAATATGACTAAGATTATAATTGCACAGAGAATTTCATCAGTGCGTCATGCAGACCAGATAATTATTATGGATAACGGACATGTAGATGCAGTAGGAACACACGAAAGCCTCTTAAAGACTAATAGAATATATCAGGAAATATATGAATCACAGAAGGAAGGAGCTGATCTTTAATGGCTAAGTATGTTGGATATAAAAGACCTAAGGATGCGAAAAAAACTGTTAAACATCTCCTTACATATCTGGGACATTACAAATGGGCATTCCTGCTTATTGCAGTACTTGTATTTATAAGTGCTGGTGCAGGAATTATGGGAACATTTTTAATAAAACCTGTAGTTAATAATTTCATTGTTCCCGGCAATATGAAGGGGCTTATCATGGCTGTGTGCGGAATGGGTGTCATGTATGCGTGCGGTGCGCTGTCAACTCTTGGCTACAACAGGCTTATGGTGCATACTTCCCAGAAGGTAGTAAGCGAGATACGAATGGATCTTTTTAAGCATACACAGAAGCTTCCGTTAAAATATTTTGACAACAACACACATGGCGAGATTATGAGCCATTTCACTAATGATGTGGACACTGTACAGGAAGCGATGAACAACAGCTTTGCTATGGTAATCCAGAGCTTTCTTACACTTTTCGGAACTATAACTATGATGATGGTATTAAGTGTGAGACTGACTATGATTGTTGTTGTGTTCCTTATTCTTATGTTTATTTTTATCAAATACAATGGCAGACGAAGCAAGAAATATTATCACAGACAGCAGAATGAGCTTGGTAATATCAATGGTTTTGTGCAGGAAATGATGGCTGGACAGAAGGTTGAGAAGGTCTTTAACCATGAACAGAAGAACTTTGAAAAATTCTGTGAGATGAATGAGAGCTTCAGGAAGGAATCAACTAATGCACTTGCATATTCGGGCATGCTTATTCCTGTAATTGTAAGTCTGTCATATTTCAATTATGCGCTTTCTGCCTGCGTTGGAGGCATATTTGTAATTAAAGGAATTATGGATCTTGGAAGTATATCGGCGTATCTTGTGTATGTAAGACAGAGTGCCATGCCATTAAACCAGTTTACACAGCAGGTTAATTTCATACTTTCGGCACTTTCAGGAGCTGAGAGAATATTTGACATGATGGACGAGGCGGAGGAGCTTGACGAAGGAAAGGTAACTTTGTGCAATGTAATTAAAAATGCGGACAACACTCTTACAGAAACTTCTGATAAGACAGGGCTTTTTGCATGGAAACTGCCAGCAGGAGAACTTGTGGAGCTTAAGGGCGATGTAAGATTTAATGATGTTGTGTTCGGATATGTTCCAGAAAAGAAGGTGCTTAATAAGATTTCGCTGTTCGCAAAACCAGGACAGAAGATTGCATTTGTTGGTTCTACAGGAGCAGGAAAGACTACTATCGTTAATCTTATAAACAGATTCTATGATATACAGTCAGGAACGATTACATATGACGGAATTGATGTAATGGATATTAAGAAAGATGACCTGCGCCGTTCTCTTGCAATGGTAATTCAGGATACACATTTGTTCACAGGAACTATTGCTGATAATATAAGATATGGGAAGCTTGATGCAACTGATGAAGAAATCAGGGAGGCAGCTAGGATTGCCAATGCCGATTCATTTATAACAAGACTTCCGCAGGGGTATGACACAATGCTTACTGCTGATGGAATCAACCTTTCTCAGGGACAAAGACAGCTTATCGCTATTGCAAGAGCAGCGATTGCTAAGCCACCGGTACTTATTCTTGATGAGGCGACAAGCTCGATTGATACAAGAACTGAGCGTCTTATAGAGAAGGGGATGGACGCGATAATGGAAGGAAGAACTGTATTTGTTATCGCTCACAGACTTTCGACCGTAAGAAATTCTAATGCTATAATGGTTCTTGAAAAGGGCGAAGTCATTGAAAGAGGCAGCCACGACGAACTGTTGGAGCAGCATGGCAGATATTACCAGTTGTATACAGGACAGTTTGAGCTTGAGTAAGAGGAAGGAAGAATTATGGATAAGAGGACTAAGAACGCATTTTTTGATATAGAAATGTTAAGAAGAAGGCTTGTAAGACCATTTCTTATTGAATTAGGTCTTACAGTCGGACAGGGACAGCCGAGAATTCTTAAGGAATTAAGAGAGAATGGAACTATGAACCAGAAAGAACTTGCAGATATGTGCTTTATGGATGTAACTACAATGTCAAGAACATTAGACAGAATGGAAAAGGATGGTCTTTTAAAGAGAGAGAGCAATCCGGCAAGCAGAAGGTCATGGAATGTGTTACTTACTGATTATGGCGCCCAGAAGGCTGATGAAGTTATCAGGATATTTAACAGAATTGATAATGTTATATATAATGGATTCAGTGAAGAAGAGGTGCAGACACTATCTGTTATGGCAGGCAAAGTTGAGAAAAACCTCTGGGAGGCAATTAAGAATGAAGAGCAGAAATAAACTTATTATCAGATGAGTGTTTTATCTTCTGGACTTACTGATACTTGCACTAGGAGCAATTCTTTCAATGATTGGTGTCGGGCATGTAATCGCAGTATTTAATAAACTTTTTAAGAATCCCATGGAAGAGATTGCTTTTGATTATGTGGAAGAATAAGAAAATCCATTATTATGATAATATTGTGCTGATATCTTAGGTGTTCACAGCTATTCAAGCCTACTAAAAGACAGAATGTCACGGAATTAGTATGCTGATTAAAAAGAATAGTGTTCAATTTGCAGCAGAAAATGATAAAAAGACCTACTATATTTGATTAAAACATCAAATTAGTAGGTCTTTCTATATATATTCTTGTAAAAATGTACGAATTAAACATACGAGATTAAATGTTAATAACATTTTAGTATGTATTACCATAATGCATGTTATAGCAGACACATGATTTTGTCAAAACAATGATTACAGACTTACTTTTTTATCAAGAAGCAAAGCACTTCCAAATGTACAGCCTACCGCAACTAACAATTGGAATATATTGGCAGGAAGTGAAGTTATAATTTCCTGTGCAAATGTGACCGGATTGGTATAGATTTCCGGAAGTTCAGATGCAATCTTAATTGTTACAAATGCCAGAATACAGAATATTATAACAGAAATTAATCCCTTTATCTTCTTGTTCTGCAGGGCAGTGGAAGAAAGTGTTATTGCAAAGTAGGCAAGTGTTATAAGGAAGAAGAATGATACGAGGAAAGAAAGAATCATTCCAATAACATTTATTAATAACTGTCCAATATTAAGTCCAAGAGCTTCAAGTACCTCTTTGTACATTTTGAGAATTCCTCTATATTCTCCAAAAGATATAGCCATCATATAGCCATCAAGAACACCTAAACCAGTGAGTACAACGGCAATTCCTATACCAATAATCAGCGTATAGAATAATTTTGATACAATAATGCTGATTGAAGAATTAGGAGTCATGAATATCAGATAACTGCTTTTACTTGATAATTCTTTACTATATGAAACAACACCAAAGATAAAAACAATAAAATAACTTACGGAAGATGCTACAATCAGTAATACAGCGAATACGACTGTATAGTTTATCTTTTTTGTCAGACAGAAAAATGTAAACAATATCTGAAGTGCGCATATAATTCCAGCAACAATCCCTATTCCAAGGACGTTTTTTCTTAATTCATATTTAGTCAGTTTTAACATTGAAAAATCCCCCCTTTAATATGTGTAAATGCGCTTGTACTGGTCAACGATTGACATACCAGATGCAGTTCTTAAGCTTTCTGCATCACCATGTGAAACGATTACCCCATCTTTGATAAATACAGCGTTATCTATAATAGCTTCAAGCTCATCAACAAGATGACTGGACATAATAATAATTCTTTCAGGAGAAGCTTTGGATATGATAGTATTTATTACCTGCTCTCTGGCAACTATGTCAACTCCATTAAGTGGTTCATCAAGCATGATTAACGATGCATCTCTTGAGAGAGTAACAGCCAGCTTTAACTTTGCCATCATTCCGGATGACATTTTGCTGGCTTTCATGTCGGTAGTAAGATGCATTTCATTAAGATAATTATTATACTGTTCAATCGAGAAGTCCTCGAAGAAATCAGCATAGTATTTTCCGATATCAGCGCAGCTCATATAGCTATAGAAGTAACTTTCAGTAGGCATATATGCTATATGTTTCTTAGTTTCAACTCCTATAGGAATTCCTGAAAGAGTGATGCTTCCAGAAGTAGGCTTTACAAGACCTGCTACCATCTTCATTAAAGTTGTTTTGCCGCTTCCATTAGAACCAAGCAAGGCGTATATTTTGCCAGGTATGAAGTCGATGGAAATATTATCAACGGCAGTCATTTTCATATACTTTTTAGTAACCCTATTGCATTGCAGCATAAATAATTCCCTCCATATTTAATAATTCTTAATTAAATTAATGATTTCATCTTTAGAAAAGCCAAGGCTGGTCATTCCAGAGATAAATGTTTCAATCATTTCGCCAGATATATCGTTCTTCAATGTATCAATAAGATGTTCATCTTCTGATACAAATGTACCGAGTCCTCTTTTGGTGTAGCACAATCCGCATAGTTCAAGCTCATTGTAAATTCTTGCAGCAGTGTTGGGATTGATCGTGTACTGCACGGCGAGTTCCCTTGTAGAAGGGAGTTTATCGCCAAGTTTAATCTCGCCAGTAAGAATTCTTTTTTTAATGTCGTCAATTACCTGGAGATAAATAGGTATATTAGCTTTATAATCCATAATCCCTCCTTGTTTTCCGAAGGAAAATCCGAGCTCACAGCGAGGAGAGGGATTTACCTCCTTGTTTTCCGAAGGAAAATCCGAGCTCACAGCGAGGAGAGGGATTTACCT
>CAMDYG010000053.1 GCA_945910225.1 uncultured Eubacterium sp.
AGGTAATTATGAAAAAACAGTATGATTCTGAGGTGTTAAAGAAACTTCAGTCAGTAGAATGTGATATGTGTAAGGATATACACGATGTTTGTGCAAAGCATAATATTGGTTATTCAATAGCATTTGGCTCGTTAATTGGTGCAATTCGTCATAAAGGATTTATACCATGGGATGATGACATGGATATAGTTATGACAAGACAGGATTATGAGAATTTTGAAAAGATATTTGATGAAGAACTTGGTGACAGATATTATCTTATGTCACCATTACGGGACAAAAGATATCTGGGAAATGTTATTAAAGTAGAAAAAAAAGGAACTGCATTTGTTAATAAACATTCCAAAAAGATGAAGTGTCCACAGGGAATATTCATAGACATATTTATTTATGACAAAATTCCAGATGACGGGGCGTTATTTAACAAACAAAAGAAAATGTCAAGGTTATATGCAATGCTGGTATTTTTGTATTGTTCGCCATGGGCAGAGGTTGGGATGCGAGGCATAAAAGGAGCACTTGCCAAGGCAATATGCTTTATAATGCATTATATATTGCATCTTATACCTCATGGAAATGTTTTTCTTTATAAAAAAATGCTTAAGTATAGCACGATGTCTAACGATTCAGATAGTGAAAGATACATTATTTATCAGGATTTTGATGCGTCAGGAACAATAGTGTCCATGGAAGATATTGAGCCTTACAGACAAGTTGAATTTGATGGGAAAGTACTGAATATACCTAACAACTATGACAAAGTGTTAAAAGATTATTATGGAGATTATATGGAGCTGCCTCCGGTTGAAAAGAGAGTTAATCATGCGGCAGATGTTTTGGATTTTGGAGAGGAAATATAAATGAAATCTATATGTATAGTTAGTCCACAATTTTTGCCACATGTTGGCGGAGTTGAGCAATATGTTGATAATTTTTCAAAAGAACTTGTAAGATTAGGGAATAAAGTTACCATAATTACGTCAGAAATACCTGGAGAAAAGGAATATGAACAGAAAAATGGTGTTGAAATTATCAGAATGAGTTCATATTCTTTGATGAATGGCAGGTTTCCATTTCTCAAGATGGGAAAGAAGAAAAGAGAATGGACTAAAAAACTTAAGAAAAAACAATTTGATGTTTTTCTTGTGAATACACGATTTTATCCATTGTCATTATATGGTGTCAGACTTGCTCATAAAATGGGAGTCAGGTGTATATTGCTTGATCATGGTACAAGCCATCTTAATACGGGTAATGGCATTACAAGTAAGATTGGCGAATGGTATGAACATGGAATAACTTTACTTGATAAAATGTACTGTAAAGAATATGCAGGAGTTTCAGGAGCAGTACTTGAATGGATAAAGCATTTTCATATTAAGTCTGATAAGATTCTGTATAATTCTATAGATGTTGATGAGTTTAATCAGAAAAAGAAGACTATAACGAGAAGTTTCAGAAAAGAGTACAATATTCCAGATAATGCAATAATAATTGCATTTGTCGGAAGACTCACGAAAGAGAAGGGAATTGAGGAACTTGAGAAAGCAGTATTAAGAATTAATGAGACAAGAAAAGATGTATACATGATAGCTGCTGGAGAAGGTTATCTGAGAGAAAGTCTTGAGACAAATGCTGGTGATAATATATTCTTCACAGGCAATCTGTGTAAGGATGATGTTATTGCTTTGTTGTGTGAATCAGACATATTCTGCCTGCCATCTGTATCAGAAGGATTCCCGACAACTGTGCTTGAGGCAGCAGTATGCGAGGATTATATTGTATCCACTTATCGCGGTGGAACAAGGGAACTTATAAAAGATAAAAGCTATGGCCTTATACTCCCGGATAATGAGTGGGAGGCGTTAAGCAGAGCTTTAGAAGATATTCTGGATAAGAAGGACTACAGAAAACAGGCAGCAAGAAAAACCTATGAAGAAGTTGCGTCTAAATATACATGGAAGTATACTGTTAAGCGTTTCTTGGAATGGTTGTAGAAAGGAATAAATAGTTTGAAAAAGATAGATAAAAAAAATATACGACATATAGTGATAATTGCTTTATTAGTTTTATTTATGGCATTTTTTACATGTATTGTATATGTAAGATGTGTAAGATATGCAGATTTAGTTATAAATCCTGGGGATGCAATTGAAACCATTAAGTTGGAACAAGATGATACAATTATACAGAGAAATAGTACGCAGACTGGTAAAATAAAGTCATTAGCTTATCTTTTAACAACAGGAGATAAGGGCGAAAAGGAATTGACTCATCCATGTGTCATGGAAGTGAAGCTGTTTAATGAAGCAGATAATAGTCTTCTTGCATCGAAAGAAATAGAAGTAACAGGAAAAAAGAGCAATTCATATGTTGTATTTGAATTTGATAAATCAATAAATGTAACTACAGAATATCAGCTTAAAACGGAATTGACTGTTAAAAAATTATATTCTGATGATGAACTGTATATGAATATTACAGATGATTCAAATACTTCAGCTGCATTAATTAATGGAAAAGCGGCTAATGGTGCGGTTACATTAATATATCAGATGACAGTCATGGATTATTATTCAATGGCAGCAATAGCAGTTGCGTTATTAATTGGATTATTTATTATAGCAATGTATATCTTTATATTTATTTATAAGAAGTTAAAGATAGAATACTTATATCTTATTGCGGCAGTTGTGTTAGGAATTATATATTTTACTCTTATACCAGATGGTCAGACGCCAGATGAATTTACACATATAGAGACGGCATATGATGTTTCAAATGTAGTGCTTGGATATAAACATGGCAGTGATATAGAAATGAGAAAGTGCGATATAGATGAAGAAGTACTCTCAGCTGATTACAGACGAGGAACATACAATGTATATGTAGACCAGTTGTTACATGATCATTCGGCGGGTGGTGAAACACAGATGTTGGGAGATACGCCACTTACTACAAATAGATACCTTTATTATGTATCAGCTTTTGGTATGATAATTGGAAGGCTGTTAAAATGGGGAACTGTTCCAACATATTTTCTTGGAGCGTTCCTGAATTATATAGTGTTTGTTGCAGTGGCGTTTTATTCAATAAAAAAAATACCATTTGGAAAAGCAATGGTGTTCTTGTTTAGCATACTGCCTATGACCATGCAGCAGGTTACATCATATTCTTATGATTGCGGACTGATTACTTTGTCTGTACTTATGATTGCCATGTCATTAAGAGTTGCTTATGCGGAGGATGTAAAGAAAAAAGATTTAGTGATATTGGGATTAACAACATTATTATTAGTGTCCGTTAAAAATGGAGCTTATTTCTTTATGATTTTTCTAAATCTAATTCCATTATTAAGATTTAGGAAGAGTAACAAGTTGTATTTTCGTGTGATTATAGGAATAATGGTGGCAGGAACATTGACATTATTATTACCTATTATCAACAATATAATAAGTTCGGCTAATGGTGGAACCCTTATGAACGGATATGTAAGCTGGGCCGATGAGCCAGGATATACAGTTAGCTATGTACTTCATAATCCAATTATACTTATTGAAGTTTGTTGGAATACATTTGTAGAGTCATTCGGATATTATATATATACAATGATTGGTGGCTCACTGGGATGGCTTAACGTAGATTTATCATGGTGGATAATACTGACACTTATTGTGACATTGTTTATTTCGGCAATGAAGAGACAGGATGAAACTGTCGATATCAGACCATGGTGCAGATGGTTATTTGCTATTATAGCGTTGTATAGTATTGGTTGTACGGCCGCAGCTATGCTTCTTGATTGGACACCATTATCATATACTCAGATACTGGGAATTCAGGGTAGATATTTCTTGCCGATATTGATGCCTTTGCTGCTCATAATGAGAGGGAACTGGATTAAAATAGGCGATAGAACAGAAAATTATTGTGTTTTTACAACAATTATGATTCAGCCGTTTATATTTTATGCCATATTAGAACATATGTTGTAATTAGAAGAGGAAAAATCATGGAGAAGAAAAAGAAAAGTTTTAAAGGATTAATTCCAGCGTTATTAGTTTCGTTAGCTGCTAGCTTTATGCTGGGAGTTTTTGCTCCAATGGAAATATACTATTCCAATCAGGATCAATTTTGGTTTGAAGTAAAGCAGTTGATACCGGTAGTTGTAATTTTATTTGTTGTTTTGTTTGTGATTAGTACGTTGATATTTACATTAATGTACCTGATCAATGATAAATTGTACACAGTTGGTTTGGTGTTATATTTTATTGCATATATAAGCACATATATTCAGGGAAACTTTCTTGTTAAAAATCTCCCAGGACTTGATGGAACTCAGCCAGACTGGAGTAAATATATATCAGAAGATATTAAAACTGCGGTGGTATGGATAGTTATTGCAGCAATTGTTATTGCAGCAATATGTATATTCAAATCGTCAAAATTTAAAAGTGCAATAAGCGTTGTATCACTGTGCATGTTTCTCATGACGGCTGTAACTATGGTTACACTTATATTAACTACAAAAGTTGCTGACAAGAACTATGATATGGTTATAACAGATAAAGACCAGTTTGAAATGTCGACAGATACTAACTTTATTATTCTGCTGCTGGATGCTACGGATGCTGGAACATATAAGACTGTGGCTGAGAAACATCCGGAATATGCACAAGTATTCGAGGATTTTACTTTTTATGATAATACAGTATGTGGTTACACATTTACTAAACAGTCAATTCCGTTAGTCCTGACTGGTAAATGGTATGAAAACGAACAACCATTTGAAAGTTATACAGCAGATGCTTACAAAACATCTCCATTATTTACCCAGCTTCAGAGCAAGGGCTATAAAATGGGAATGTATGAGACGGAAACTTATAATACTGATGATGATATGTATAAGTTTAGTAATATTTTGGAGGACAAAACCGGAATAAGTTCATATTTTGCTTTCATAGAAAGAGAAATACAGATAGTAGGATACAAATATGCTCCATTTATATTAAAGAGATTCTGCATGGTTGGAACTCAGGATTTTGAATATTTTAGAAGTAATCCAGAAGGTTGTGAAACTTATTCACTTGATAATGAGGTGTTTTATGATAAAGTTCAGAATACTGAGATAACAAAGACGGATGATAAAACATTTAAATTTATTCATCTTTGGGGAGCACATGTTCCATTCGTATATGATAAAGATATGAATGAAATTGAAAATGGAACGTATGAGCAAAATGTAGAAGCATGTATGACAATGACTGATGCATATCTCAAAAAGCTTAAGGAAAGTGGTGTATATGATAATTCTGTAATTATAGTTATGGCTGATCATGGTTTTTATCATGATGATGAACCTTCAAACAGACAGCATCCGATTTTATTCATTAAAGGAAAGAACGAAAAGCATGATTATGCTGTTTCGGAGGTACCGGTTTCTTTTGATGATCTGCAAGAAGCATATTCAAGGCTGATTGATGGTGCTAAGGGAACAGAGGTGTTTGATGCTAAAGAAGGAGACAGCAGAGAAAGACGATATTTATATTATGAATATGTACATGACGATATAATGGAAGAGTTCTACCAGACAGGGTATGCAGGAGATATGGATACACTGGTACCAACAGGAAAAGTTTTTAAATATGAGGAATAACTAATGAAGAGCAAATTATTAAAATTATACCCACAGCTTTTATTTCTTGTAGTGACATTCTGTATATTTATGCCAAGTTCATTATTTCTTGGGAATGTGGATGAATTCGCAGTTGGTTATGTGGCAATAATTCCACTTCTGCTTGCAGCAAGTGCAGCAGCTGTAGTGGTGGTAATGGGAATTGGCGCTGTAATGCCGGGGAAGGCTTCAGATATATATGCAGCGGTGATATTTGGAGGTGCATTGGCGGCGTATGTACAGGGAAACTTTCTTAACCCTGATTTCGGAGCACTCAATGGAAGAGAAATCCAGTGGAGCAGGTTCGCAGTTAATGGAATAATAAGCAGTATTGTATGGATAGTACTTATAGTTGTGCCGGCTGTAATGGTATGCCTTAAGAAGGATATAACACAGAAGGTTATCAAATGGGCAAGTCTTTTTCTTGCAAGTATTCAGATTGTGACTCTTGTTGTTCTCATAGTAACAACTAAGAAAACTGTTGATTATTCATATGTAATTACTAAGGAAGACGAATTTACATTATCGTCAGATGGCAATGTTGTTGTATTTATGGTAGATACACTGGATGCTAGGGAGACAGAACAGTATATTCTTAACAATTATTCAGAGGATTTGAAAGATTTTACATTCTTTGATAATGTTATAGGTGGTGGAGCTCCTACAGCGCTGGGCATGCCTCTTATGCTTACAGGATATCAGTATGATACAACACAGTCACTTGCGGATTACCACAAGGAGGCATATCAGCAGGGAACTCTTATTCAGGATATGTATGATGCCGGATATGATGTAAAGCTCTATACATTAAGTGAATATCTTAATGGTGCTAATCAGGAGGCAATTGCTAATACAGTAACAGGACAGCAATATAAGATATCAGACAAATGGCAGTTCTTTAAGAACATATACAAAATGTCAGCGTTCTATGCATTTCCACAGGTAGTTAAGCCTGTATTCTGGTTCTATGGAGATAATTTTGCGGCATGCCAGTCTCCGAAGAATGATGCAATTGAACAGTATGAGCTGGACGATTCGCAGTTGTATGAGGATTTTAGCAACAGTGGCATAAATGTTTCATCAGATAATAAAACATTTACTCTGTATCATATGTTTGGAGCACATTCTCCTTATGAAATGAATGAGAATTGTGAGGATGTCGGAGAAAGTAATACTACACAGGAACGTCAGATAAAAGGAGCGTTCAAGTATATTACAGAGTATATTGGACAGATGAAAGCAGCCGGTATCTATGATAACAGCACAATTATAATAACTTCAGATCATGGAGATTATGGATTATGTGAATGTCCGACTGTTCTTGTTAAGATGGCAGGAGCAGATAATGAAAAGACAGTTATTAACTCAGATGCTGTAACATTTAAGAACCTGTATGCAACATATGCAGATGCATCGGTAGGAAAAAGTGATAAATATGGAAAGACTCTTTTTGAGATGTCAGGTTCTGATGTAGTAAGGTACCATGTATCACCATGGGATATAACGAAAGATGTTTATCCAGATGATTCATACTTAAAAGGCAGGAATTATTCTGTATTTAAGATACAGGGAGATTCCAGAAATCCGGATGTGACAATTGTTACAGATGAAGACGAGATGAAAACAATCAATGATAAATAATATTTTATATGCTGATGCAGTCCTTAGGGACTGCATTTTTTATTTGTGGTAAATTGACATAGTATCTGCTATAATTCATTTTGTTCATTATAATAAACAAAATGATAAAAGATGAACAAATAATTATCAGGGAGAAAAATATGAACGAGAATAATCAGCTTATCAGAGCACTCGGATTGAAAGAATCAATAAGTATGACAATTGGTACTGTTGTCGGTGTTGGATTGTTTACATGTGGTTCAGCACAGATTGGAAGCGTGGGATCATGGATAATAGCATTCACATTTGTTGCGCTGCTTATATCTATATGGCCATGTCTTATATATGGAGAGATGTCTGCAGCATTGCCATGCGCAGGAGGAACATACAATTATGCGAAGAGGGGACTTAACAGAGTATGGGCTAATATGGCCGGATGGCATTATATAGTTTCTGTTGTTGCTATCGGAGCTGGCGAAACACTTGCTTTTGCCAATTATTTCAAGATTCTGCTTGAACAGTTTGGAGCAGGTATAGCATGGCTTGATTCAAGAGTTATTGCAATAATACTTGTTGCAATATTTCTTGCACTTAATTTCAGGGGAATTGAGCAGTCAGGAAAGGCACAGACTGCATTTATGTTCTTTTTCTGGGGATGTTCAGTATGCTGGTTTTTATATATGATACCTAAGGTTCATGTTGAATATTTTGGTGGAATTGCAATGAATTCTTTACCACCTTTTAATGAGATGATGTATATATTCGGACTTGTATGGTGGTGTTATACAGGATTTGAGACATGTGTTTCTATGGGTGCAGAGACTAAGTATCCACAGTATACACTTCCAAGAGCATTGAAAATATCTGTATTTATGGTATTTGCATTAAATGCATTGTTCCAGTGGTTCCTTGTAGGACTTGTTCCTAAAGAGTTCTATGGAATTCTTGCAGCTGCGGATGCACCATATGCAGAAGGACTTAAAGCGGTAGGACTTGTAGGATTTCCTATAATACTGTTGTGTATAGGAATTGCATTTGGTGGCGATTTGTCTACTATTAATCCGGGAATTGCGGCACCAGCAAGATATATATATACAATGGCACAGGATGGCGCTCTGCCTAAGTTCCTTGGAAAGATTCATCCTAAGTTCAAGACACCTTATGTTGCAGTCATTGTTGTTGGAATTATTAATTTTATTCTTATAGCTACGGGTTCTATTAATTATATTGCATCGGTTTCACTTATTTCACTTGCAATATGTTATATGATTGGATGTCTGTCTTATATGGGACTTAAAAAGAAATATCCGGATATGAACAGGCCATATAAAGCGCCGCTTGGAATAACCGGCTGCGTTGTTACAATAGTTTTATATTGCTTTATGCTTGTGTTTGCAGATAAGGCAGCACTTATAACATCAGGTATAATAACTGTTATATGTATTATTTTTTATTTTGTATATTCACACAGAAAAGAATGTGCCATGCCAACAATTGAAGAAGAAATTGGCGTTATTGAAGAACCTGATGAACAGACTAAGGCAAAGATGGATAAGCAATATACAATATGGAAAGTGTGCACAATAATTGTGACATGTATTGCATTGGGGATATATGTTATTCCAATGGTTATGTAAGGAGGAAATATGAACCGTTATCAGTTTGAAGTATTAGCATATCTTGAGAAACACGGAGAGAATGAGTATCAGATGAGAACACTGTCTGATACATTAAAGATATCAGGAACGGCGATTGCAGATGCACTTGATGATATGGAGGCTAAGGGAAAGATTACTAGAAATGGCAGCAGACTTGCAATTACAGAGGCAGGACTTGAAGCACTTGAGCCTTATCGTGTTAAGAGGGCTGTAATTATGGCTGCGGGATTTGGGTCAAGAATGGTACCTGTTACACTCGAAAGACCAAAGCCAATGGTATCTGTTAATGGTGTAAGAATTATTGATACACTTCTTGATGCTATGGTTGCTGTTGGAATTAAGGATATTACAATTGTAAGGGGCTATAAGAAAGAAAAGTTTGATGAGATTCTTGAAAAGTACCCATTTGTAAGACTTATTGATAACGATATATATGATAAGACTAATAATATTTCATCAGCAATTGCTGCTATAGATTATATAGATCAGTGTTACCTGTGTGAGTCAGATCTGTATGTGACTAATCCGGATATTATTACCAAATACCAGTATTGCAGTAATATTCTTGGTTCATACTCACTTGAGACAGATGACTGGAGCTTTAAGCTTGATAATGGACATATTACAGATTATCAGAAGGGTAATACATATTGCTTTAACTATTATGGCATATCGTATTGGACCAAAGAGGATAGTGCTAAGTTAAGAGAAGATTTTGTGCAGGTATATAATGAGGAACCGGAAGGAAATGATTATTTCTGGGAATTTATTCCACTTGTACTTAGAAAAGAAAAGTATGCGGTAGAAGTAAGACCTTGCGAGAAATCCGATATTATGGAAATAGATAATTTCTATGAACTTGTTCAGCTTGATCCGTCATATAAGGATTATCCAGGACAGAAATAAAAATGTGCTAAAAATGTGTTATGTGTAAGACGCATATGCAGGAATGGGGGATGTATGAGGTGTTATAAAGGAAATATTCTGACAGTTGATCCATGTAATACAGTGGTTAAATATCTTGTTGAAGATAAAGGAAGAATTATATATACAGGTAATGAACTTCCAGACCGGTATAAGGATGCAGAGGTTGTTAATCTTGGAGAGAAAGCACTGATTCCGGCATTTGTTGATACACATCAGCATATGGCTTCATTTTCTACATTTCATGCCGGACTTAATGTTATGGAAGCTGAATCTAATAAGCAGATAGCTGACATGGTAAAAGAATTTGTTGAAGAAAGTAAGGATAAGAAGACACTTATAGCATTCGGGGCATCTCCTTATTCTGTTAAAGAAAAAAGACTGATAAGCAGGGATGAATTAGATGCGGTATGTCCTGACAAGGAAATTATGGTTGTAAAATATGATGGACATGCATGTGTTATTAACAGCAGGCTTTTAAAGAAGCTGGATGACAGGGTAAAGACTTTAAGAGGATATCATCCTGATACTGGAGAAATGAATCAGGAAGCTTTTTTTGAATGTTCTAATTATATTACTAATTCTTTGTCAGTTATTGATCTGTTTAAGAATATGCAGAAGGCCATTGACTATCAGGCATCTCATGGAATTGCAAGTATTCATACTGTAAGCGGAGTCGGTTTTACTGGAAATCTTGATATAACATTTGAAAAAATATTTGCAAAGTCGCTTACTAATGGATTTCAGGTAAGGGTGTTTCCACAATCTATGAATATTAAGGTTGCACAGAAAAGAAAGCTTTCAAGAATTGGCGGATGTTTTGAATGTGCGCTGGATGGATGCTTTGGATCTCATGATGCTGCAATGAATGAGGAATATGTTGATTCGACAGGTGGGAATGGCGTTCTTTATTATGATGATGAGAAAGTTATTGATTTCTGCAAAAAGGCTAACAGGGCTGGATTACAGATTGAGATGCATGCCATTGGAGACAGGGCGTTTGACCAGGCTTGTAAGGCACTTAAGGCTGCACTTGATGATTATCCAAGGAAAGATCACAGACACGGCATTATACATGACTGTCTTCCAACAAAGGAAGGTCTGGAAATCTGCAGGCAATATGGAATTGCCATGCCGGTACAGAGTGCTTTTATTAATTGGAAACAGGAACCGGATGAATATCTGGAAAGTATTATGGGTAAGGAGAGGGCAGCAAAGCTTAATCCTTTGAAAACATTTGCTGATAATGGAATTATAGTTTCTTTTGGTTCTGATGCTCCATGCACATCGCCAGATCCGATAGTATGGATAGATAAGGCGGTTAACAATGCTAATAAAGAGCAGGCATTATCTGTGGAACAGGCGTTAAGAATGTGTACTTACAATGGATATTATACAGCATTTGACGATAAGGACAGAGGCAGCCTGGAACAGGGGAAGATAGCGGATATGGTAGTCCTTTCTGAGAATCCTTATAATACGGAGAAGGAACATATTAAGGACATAAAGGTGGAGCAGCTCATACTCTCTGGAAAACCTTACCAGTCGTGTGAAGAAAATGTAATAAAGGCGATTATAAGAGGTCTTTTCTCAAAGAGTAAAGCGTAATAGGAGATACGAATCATGAAGAAAGAAGAATTTGATGTGCTCAACAGTCTGTACAATGGAAGTATGGGAAGAGCCGGGTGTACATACGATATTGACAGAACGAAATCTCTTGAGAATGTAGAGATATATAATAATCTTGTGAAGGCCGGCTATATCTCAAAAGAGACAGGAAGTCTTACACAGACAGGACTGGATGCGCTTGAGCCTTACCGGGTTAACAATGCGGTGATTCTTGCTGCTGGTGCTTCAACTAGATTTATTCCACTTTCGCTTGAACAGCCAAAAGGACTGTTTGAGGTTAAGGGAGAAAGACTTATAGAGAGGCAGATCAAGCAGCTTCAGGATGCAGGTATCAGGAATATAACGGTTGTTCTTGGTTATAAGAAGGAGATGTTTTATTATCTTGAGGATAAATATGGCGTCAGATTTGTTATTAATGATACTTTTAACATTAAGAATAATATTGAAAGCCTGTATCTTGCAAGGAAGGAACTTAAGAATACATATATATGTGTAAGTGACAGCTATTATATAGAAAATCCGTTTAATCAGTTTGAATATGAGACATTTTATTCAGCTTACTATGGTAACGAGTCTACAGATGAGGTGTACGCAAGAGCTGATGAGAATGGACGTATAACAGAAATCAATAAGGATATTAAAGATGGATATGTTCTTATGGGGCATTCATTCTGGAACAAAGAGTTCTCTAAAAGGTTTATAGATGTGGCTGCACAGGTAAGAGAATCTGGTAAATATAATAACTGCTACTGGGAGCTGCTGGTTAAGGATTATATTAATGAACTTCCGGCAATCTATCTTAAGGAATACAAATGTGGCAATATATTTGAGTTTGATTATTTTGATGAGTTAAGAAAGTTTGATTCACAATACCTTGGACATACTCATAGCGAGATAATAAGGAACATTAAGCTTGTATTCAGATGTGACGAGGAGGATATCGTTGATTTCAGAAACGTCAGCGAGGGAATGACAAATACCTCATTTATATTTAAAATTGATGGGGTTGATTATATATACAGACATCCGGGAGATGGAACAGAAAGCATAATTAACAGACGTAATGAAAAGAAGTCGCTTGTTATGGCTAAGGAGATTGGAGTAGATCCGACATATATATATGCTGATGTTAATGAGGGATGGAAGATTTCGGTGTTTATACCAGAGTTCAGAGAGCCAGATTATGAGTCATTTGAAGATTCAAGAAAAATACTTGCTGTATTAAGGAAACTTCATAAGGCACCATTAACAGCAGACTATGGAATGAAACCATGGGAAGATGCGCTGGATATGGAAAAGCTTCTGGAAAAGAAAGATTCTACATGTTTTGTGAAGTATGAACAGTTGCGCAACAGAATAGGAGAATTATATAAGAAGACTATTGGCGATGGAATCAAAAAGTGTTTCTGCCATGGTGATACTTATAAGCCTAACTGGATGATTAAACCGGATGGGGAGGTTATCCTGATTGACTGGGAATATTCAGGATATTCTGATCCGGGAATTGATGTAGGATATTATGTTGTTGATGCAATGTATGATTTTGACAGGGCAGAGGAATTCATCAAAGAATATCTTCAGGAAGATTATAATGAGACAACGAGATTTCATTATATGGCATATGTTGCAATAATTGCATATTATTGGTTTGTGTGGGCCATGTACAGGGAGTCATGCGGCGCTAACATGGGAGAGGCACTTGATAACTGGAAGGAAATGGCAGTCAGATATTCTGATTATCTACTGGGATGATAGTGCAATATATTTAATGTTATTTAATTTATAAGAAATATCGGATTGATTATTGAAAGATAATTGATCCGATATTTTTTTTTGGGGGGGGGAAAAATTAAAAAAATTTAATGCTGGCAGCAGGAATGTCATCAAGATTTGCGCCATTATCTTGTGAACATCCGAAGGGACTTCTCAGAGTGCTTATTATAAGTTCAATTATACATATACACTGTGTATCAGTGATATTATTCTGCAGTATATGCGGCTGGAGAGACAGATGAATATTGTCTTAGGTATGAATCTTATGGAGGAATTGCAGGGGATGAAGAAGAATTGTGGGGAAGGAAGCGTACGAAAACAAGAGAAGATGGTGGATTAGTACGCAATTTAGCAAGCTGAGGGGAACAAGAAGAGGAATCAGGAGAGGAGAAGCGTACGAAAACAAGAGAAGATGGTGAATTAGTACGTAATTTGCGGAGGAATGGAAGAGGAAGAAGAGGGATTTGGAGAGAGGAAGCGTACGAAAGCAAAAGAAGATGGTGGATTAGTACGCAATTTATGGAAAAATAGAAGAGGAAGAAGAGGGATTAGGAGAGGAGAAGCGTACGAGATCAAGAAAAAATGGCGGATTAGTACGCAATTTACGCAAAAATGAAAAACGGGAAAAGTGGAAGAAGCGGGAAAGTGGAAAAGAAATGGAGAGAGTAGCCAGGCAGAATGATCTGTGTGTGGGTTGCGTGAATAATCTGCACCCAAATGAGCCATCTGTCCGGTGAGAGTGCGCCACGATTC